>CAUYTY010000060.1 GCA_963575655.1 Gammaproteobacteria bacterium
CCGAGGAAGTCTTCGCAAATTATGCGTAATCATTTTATGGTGGCTTTGCTATACGTTATGTACTCAGTGCAGAAGATGAGCTTACTGGATGGCATATGGCGTAAAAACTCTGAAGTCCAGTATACGGGGGTATCGCTACGCTCAACCCCCGGATAATGGATAGCAATCCTCCGGGTTGTAAAATCAAGATAGTTTTCGGCCAGGCACTACCTCGCTGCCATCAATGCCACCAATTCATCCATGGCCAGGATACGAGCCAGGTCCAGAATAACGACAAACAGGTCATCAAGCCGTGATACCCCGAGCATGTAATCATGGTGTAGATGAATACCAAAGGCTGGGGGCGGATCGATCTTAGCGACGGGAATATCGAGCACGGCCCGAACTGCATCTACCACAATTCCCATCTCTATAGAACTCTCCCCACTCTTGACCTCAACGATAACGATACAGGTGCGTTTGCCGATATCTACCGCTTTCCGGCCGAGCCGTAGCGCGAGGTCAATAATCGGTACTACTCGTCCGCGCAGATTGATCATCCCAATTAGGCAGGGATGCGTCATGGGGACTTCGGTAATTGTGCCGTAACGTAGGATCTCCTTGACCGCCAAAATCCCAGTGGCAAAGACCTCTTCGCCGAGGGTAAAGGTAAGATATTGTTTTTGCTCCTCAGTTAAGGAGAGCGCCAAGGCGGTTTCCCCAACGGGAGAGAGAGCAGTCGTTGGCATTTTTGTCATGGCGTGCCCTTATTGCTCGTGGTCTAACATTAGAAAGACTCGAAGTCGTCGATAGAACTGGCTGGTTTCACCGCCATCTTGCTGCCGCCACTCTTTCGGACTGTGGGCCGAGCAGGCGCCTTTGATTGTGCAGCGCGGATCATTGTTGGTTGGGTGGTTGCTCGACGGGTTGCCCCTCCTTGCGGTGTAGCCTGTTCGGTAATTTGGAAGAAAGCAACCAACTCCTGAAGTTGATTGACTTGAGCGGTTAATTCCTCCGCAGTTGCGGCCAATTCTTCCGAGGCACTGGCATTTTTCTGAGTAATTTGTGAGAGTTGATCCATCGTATTGGTGATCTGGCTGGCGCCACTGGCCTGTTCTTTAGATGCTGCCGCGATCTCTTGGACCAGATCCGAGGTGGTGGTAATCTCTGGCACAATCTCGTTGATGAGTGTGCCCGCTTTCTCGGAGAGTTGCACGCTGTTCGTTGCCAATTCACCGATCTCCTGGGCTGCCACCTGGCTGCGTTCCGCAAGCTTGCGTACCTCAGCTGCGACGACCGCAAATCCTTTACCATGCTCGCCTGCCCGTGCGGCTTCAATCGCAGCATTAAGGGCGAGCAAATTGGTTTGATAGGCAATATCGTCGATGATGCCGATCTTGCTGGCGATCTGTTTCATCGCGTCGACCGTTCCCGTTACTGCGTTACCACCCTCACGAGCCTTGATTGCGGCTTGGGTAGCACGGGTATCGGTAACCTTGGCGTTATCGGCGTTCTGGGCGATAGAGCTACTCATCTGTTCCACTGCGGCACTGGTCTCTTCGACACTGGCGGCCTGTTCGCTGGTAGCTTGGCTCAGGGATTGGGCGGTGGCCTCCACTTGGGTAGCAGCGTTTGCCAATTCGTTACTGGTGTGGCTGACCTGTTCAAGTGTATTGGCGAGCTGTATCACGGTATTGTTTACCGAGTCGCGTAACTGACCCAACATTCCTTGGTACTGGGTAGCGATCTGTTGGTTCAGGTTACCTGTCTCCACAGCCGCCATGACGCGCATTATCTCGGTTACCGGCCCCACAACGGCGTCCAGATTGGCATTGAATCCTTCCACAATGCGTCGATAATCGCCCCGGTGACGGGCAGGGTCGGCGCGTACTGTCAATTGTCCCTCGGCTCCCGCTTGGGTTAGGACACGCACGTCCTCGATCAAGGCATGGATGGCAGCCCCTGCGGAATTGAGACTCTTGCAAATATCATCGAATTCCCCCGGCCAAGTTTCTTGTACCGGGGCTGGGATATCACCACCACCAACTCGCTCGATCAGAGTTACTGCCTTACCGAGCGGACGGGTAACACTGATTCCAATCCAAAATGCTAGGCCAAGACCAAAGATAATCGTTCCTCCTGCTATGGATAATAAAAATCTTATCCCTTGGTTTTGGATTTCTTCAGCACTAGCACCGGCTTCCTCCATCATCTTTCCCTGGTAGGCGACGAGGGCATCTATACTGCTGTCATAAGCGGTTTGTAGGGATCTCATCTCTCCATACATAAGTTTTATTGCATCATCCCACCGACTATTTTGAGCCATTTCAATAAATTTATCCTGTGCGACAATATAGACTTTCCGGTTATTGGTGATGTTGCCCAGGAGTTCCTTACCTTTTTCTGAACGAAGCGTATTCTTCAGGAATTCAAGTTTCTCAGAAACGGTTTTTCGTGCCTCCAGGACGACTTCTAATTCTGGTTTTGTCCTCTCTGGGTCTTTGAGAATTAAAACATTGCGGAGCTTACGGGCAACAAGGTTGATTTGATTGCTAATATCGTTGGCCACTACCGTCTTCGGATAACGGTCCTTGACGATCTTATCGATGGCATCTTGTACCAGATCGAGGTCATGTATCCCTAGGCCCGCTACAAGTACGAGTAGTGCCAATATTAGGCCGAAGCCTCCCCACAACCGAACACCAATGCGCATTTGTTGAAACATGGCAATTACCTCACGTTTTAATAGTTATGAAACGGTTAATGGAACATTTGAATATCAAGATAACTCTGGTAAAACATCTGATCACAAATGTAAATCATCCTATCCAGAAAACTAAACGCTCGTCAACACTCTTTTCGCCTCCTTACAGGGCCAAGATATCGGCCACCGGCGTAAAGTTGAGTACCCGTACTCTATTAGTGATTGCCCCAAGGGGGCATCATCTTTCTAGCCCGGGGTTGCGGCATTCATGCCGCTACCCCGGGTTTGTAATTCAGGACAAAATCTCAACCCCAAAGGGGTTGCGTCAGAGGAAGAACCTCATTTCACATTATCATCTGATATTGTTTTCAGTTAATCCCAGACGTATCGTTCGTCCCATGTCAAATCGTGTTTTCAGAGAAACGTCCGGTATTCATCCCGGAATGACAACTTCTGGTGATGTTCCTCCTGCCCGGCTATATAACGATGTACAGTCTCCACATTGGATAGACTCACCGAAAAAGTACCGTACCCCACCTGCCAAGCAAATTTTTCGAATTTGGAATCGCGATCCTTGATCCAGATGCTGGATACCAGTTTAATTTCCTTCACCCAATTTGACTGAGAAATTGTGCGACCAAGCCGGCAAAAGAGATGCACATGATCCTCCGTGCCGTCAATGATGGTCGGTGGGCATTCAAGCTTTTTTGAAATCACGCTAAGGTCGTGCGTGCATTTCGGAGCGCAAATCGGTGTTGTGCAGAAATGGTTCACGATTTTTTGTCGAAAATACCAGATGGATATAAACTGTCGATAAGGATTGGGGCATGAGGTTCTCCCCCCTGACGCAACCCTTTTGGGGTTGGAATTTATGTTTTGAATTACGAACCCAGGGTGGCGGTATGAATGTCGCTACCCTGGGCTAGAAGATGATGCCCCTTTGGAGAAAAATTCTTCTTACCCTCCCACTCACATCCATTCAACCACTTCAAGACTGTGGGGCGCAACTTTACCTTTGGGAGAGGGGAGTGGATGAGTTCCGGATAATGTCTAATGAGGTTAGCTGGCAACTTGGTTGCTATAAAGCTAGAGGCTCACCACTTCTCGTTGATGCGATACTTGAGACGCCTCTTGTTCTGCGGCGTGTTGGACCAGGCTCGGCACGTCGAGAATTAAGGCAACTTTGCCACTACCCAGGATGGTCGAACCACTGACCCCCCGGATAGTTCCGAAGATCGGGGACAAGGGTTTGATCACCGTTTGAAGCTGCCCCATTAATCGATCCACCACCAACCCTACCTTGCGATTTTCTGAGCGTACTACCACGACATTTTGGCGGCGCGTTACTGGCTCATCGCGTTCGAAATAATCACGAAGATGGACAATAGGTAGTGCTGTGCCGCGAAGACTGAGACAATTCCTGGGTTGTGCCAATTCAGCATCCTGATCCGTGAATTCCCGACACTCGGCGACCATATCTAAAGGCACCACATAGTGGGCTTCGCCTACTCCGATGAGGAAACCATCGATAATTGCAAGAGTTAAGGGAAGGCGCAGGTAGATCGTGGTGCCTTCTCCTGGATGGGTTTCGATATTCACCTCTCCACGAAGGGCCTCGATATTGTGCCGCACAACCTCCATACCTCTTTTCCGATTAGAAAGACGGGCGCTGGCACTATTAGAGAAGCTTGGTTCGAGGATGACTCGGCATAAATCATTGTCGGAGATACTCTGACCGTGGACCAGAAGGCCACATTCCTCGGCCTGTTTACGAATGCGCACCAGATCCAATCCACCACCGTCGTCATCGACCACCATGACGAGTGAACCGGCATCGTGATAGGCATCCAGGATCAGACGACCATAGGCCGGTTTACCGCGCGCGACTCGCAAATCCGCAGTTTCGATCCCATGCTCGATAGCATTGCTCACCAAGTGGGTAAGGGGGCTGATGATATACTCGACCACCGTCTTGTCCAATTCGGTCTCGGCACCGTGGATGATCAACTCGATACCTTTGCCTAAATCTTGGCAGGCATCTTGCGCAATCTGATGGAAACGATTGAAGACCTCGCCCATCTGAACCATACGCAATTGCAAGGCGCCGTTGCGTACTTCTTCCACTAAACGCGCCACTGCGGCGCTGGATTCCTGGAGTGCAGCCGAACCCTCTTGACGAGCGAGTAGATCGGTACCTGCACTCGCGATCACCAATTCGCCGATGACCTCGATGAGTGCATCCAGTTTGGTAGCGTTTACCTGTAGCAAAGAGGTATCGGTGGACTTGCTATTGCTATTGGTATTGGTAGGAGAGCCAGATTCCTTTTCGAGCGTGGCGGTAATCTCCCGAACGACCGCAGACGTTACAGTTGTTGGTACTGTTGATATTATTTGGGTCGAAGGTGTTGGCGGTGCGGTAGAAATTGTAGGCGCAACACCGGTTATTTCCATGGTGGGGGAGGGTACGGAAACCGTATAGGATGTCGCAACCTTCGCCAATTGCATACGCAGAGCCTCGCTTTGGGAAAATATCTCGGGGGAGGGGGCCTTATTATCGAGATTATCCACCTCGGCCAAGTCGAGCAGCGTGGCAATGTGGTCGATCGAGGCCAGTAAAACATCTACTCCCTGTCCGCAATTTAGAGAGACAAAACCGTCGCGGATCTGCTGTAGCAATCCTTCTACTTCGTGGGTAAAGGCCACCAAATGATCAAGGCCGAACATACCCGCCGAACCTTTGATGGTGTGGGCGGCGCGAAATAGAATGTCGACAGTATCTTGGCTGACCCCAGCCTGTTCGCATTCCAGGAGTTCTTTTTCCATGGTCTGAAGCAGATCACGACCTTCGGTTACAAAGGTGATCAAGGCATCGTTCATATTCATAAAACCTCCACGGCGATATTACAGGATTGGAAGATCGTAATAGATTCGCAGTAATTATATTCTTGGTTATCCGGTTAATTTGGAAAATACGATAGTATTTAATCCAGGTTGACTGAGACTGTCGCGGTAGATGGATAGCTGCCACAATCTGTTTTCTAATGCGTGAATTGACGGCGTAAGTAGAATGCTCGGAACGAAAATTCTCTATTCTTCGAATAGCTAGTGTGCTTGATACCTTATCGTGCTTCAAGGATTTCTGGCAGAGGGATAACTAACCGAGGAGTAAATGGGTATACGGGGGGGGCTCAGGGTTTCCGATATATTTAACCCAAGTTGCCACCTACTTGCCCCCCCCCCCCCCCCCCCCCCCAAACGGGGGGGGGGAGGGCGCAGACCCCCCCCCCCTTTC
>CAUYTY010000061.1 GCA_963575655.1 Gammaproteobacteria bacterium
CTCCTTCGGGTGGTCAAGGCGGCCAGGGCGGCCAAGCCGGTGGTCCTCCTCCGGGTGGTCAAGGTGGCCAAGGCGGTCAGGGTGGCCAAGCCGGTGGTCCTCCTTCGGGTGGTCAAGGCGGCCAGGGCGGCCAAGCCGGTGGTCCTCCTCCGGGCGGTCAAGGTGGCCAAGGCGGTCAGGGCGGCCAAGCCGGTGGTCCTCCTTCGGGTGGCCAAGGCGGTCAGGGTGGCCAAGCCGGTGGTCCTCCTCCGGGCGGTCAAGGTGGCCAGGGTGGCCAAGCCGGTGGTCCTCCTCCGGGCGGTCAAGGTGGCCAGGGCGGCCAAGCTGGTGGCCCTCCTCCAGGTGGTCAAGGTGGTCAAGGTGGTTCTGGCGACCATAAGACCGATCAAACGATTGGTGCTATCAGTTTCGACCCTGCTGCACTTGCGGTGGGTGGTACCACTACGGTCAGTGCTACGGCAACGTCTGGTTTACCAGTAAAGTTTCGCTCCACCACGCTGACTATCTGCACCACGACCGGGATTAATGGCACCCAGGTGAATGGTCTTATTGCGGGGATTTGCACGGTGGTTGCCAATCAAAAGGGTAACACCAGCTACAACGCCGCCCCTCAGGTGACCCAAAACATCACGGTTGGGGGCAAAGCCAGTCAGACCATTGGCAGTATTACTTTCAATCCTGCCACGCTTGCAGTGGGTGGCGTTACTACGACCAGTGCTACGGCAACTTCTGGGTTACCGGTCAAGTTTCGCTCTATGACTCCGACTATTTGCAGCGCGGATGGGCCTAATGGTGGCCAGATTAAGGGGCTTGCTGTCGGTAGCTGCGTTGTGGCGGCCAATCAGAAGGGTAATACCAGTTATGATGCGGCCCCCCAGGTGACTCAGGGTATTACCGTTACCCAGGTCAAGACCAATCAGACGATCGGTACCATCAGATTTAGCCCTCCTACGCTTGCCGTAGGCGGTACCACTAGGGTTAATGCCACTGCGACCTCTGGGTTACCCGTGAGTTTTAGCTCTGCTACGTCGAGCGTCTGCGCGGTATTGGGCCGCGTTGTGACCAGTGTGACCGTTGGTACTTGCACGGTAGCTGCTGATCAGGCGGGCAATGATACTTATAACGCTTCCCCCCAGGTTACTAAGGATATTACCGTCAACAAGGCGGATCAGACCATCAGCGCCATTAGCCTCAGCCGAGATACGTTAACGGTGGGGGGTGCGGTTACGGCCACTGCTACGGCGACATCTCAACTGGTGGTGACCTTTAGCTCGGTAACACCAAGTATCTGCATCGTTGGAGGAGCCAGCGGTAATACCGTATCTGCTGTTGCTGCGGGTGTCTGCACGGTCGCGGCTGACCAACCGGGAAATGCCAGTTATAACGCCGCCACGCGAGTGACTAAGGGTCTTACCGTTACCGCCAGCACGGTGAGTTATAGCTATCCCATCGTTGATACTGGGCAGGCCAAGACCTATGGCGCTAACGGGGAGATCTCGGAAATTGCGCCTGGGCGGCCTTTCTATGGCCAGGATGCGCAGTTTTCGGGTATTCAACCAAGTTATACCCTGAGCGGTGATGGTAAGGCCGTCTTTGACAAGGTCACAAAACTAACCTGGATGCGTGGTCCTAACACTACGCTTACCACCCCGGTCAAGTCTGATAAGAAGACTTTGAGTGAGGCGCAGGCTTGGGTGACGACGGTGAATACCATGAACTACGGGGGATTCAACGACTGGCGGCTTCCGACAATCAAGGAACTCTATTCGTTGATCAACTTTAAGGGTACGGATCCCAGTGGCTATACCGGTACGGATCTGTCGGTGCTTACGCCTTTTGTTAATACCAAGTACTTTAGGTTTGCCTACGGGCAGACCAGCCTCGGCGAGCGTATTATTGATTCCCAGTACGCATCCAATACGCTGTTTGTTACTGAGGCGGGCGTAACGAATCAAAAGCTCTTCGGGGTGAATCTGGCGGATGGT
The DNA here is from genome assembly GCA_963575655.1 of Gammaproteobacteria bacterium. NCBI lineage: Bacteria > Pseudomonadati > Pseudomonadota > Gammaproteobacteria > Gammaproteobacteria bacterium. The sequence goes on from CAUYTY010000061.1 coordinate 1,986, forward strand.
CGGATTAAAGGATATGACCTGACTATGCCTGATAGGGTTACCGAAAAGACCTTCTTTGTCCAATTGGTGCGGGGTCCGACGGCTGCCGTTTACGGTGTGAATAGCTTTACCGACAACGGTGATGGTACGGCCACGGATGCCGCTACCAATCTGATGTGGTCGAAGGTGGATAGCGGCAGTGGTATGACCTGGCAAAATGCGTTGGCCTGGGTGCAAACTCAGAACGCGGCCAACTATCTCGGTCACAACGATTGGCGGATGCCCAACGTCAAGGAATTGCAGAGTCTGGTCAATTATGCAAATGCCCCTGACTATAATGATCTGCCGGCTATCGATACGACATTCTTTACCTGCACGAGTATTACCAATGAAAATGGCGAGGTCGATTATCCTTATTATTGGTCCTCAACAACGCACGTTGGCTATGCCTCTAACGGGGCTCTTGGTGGTAATGCGGCTTATGTTGCCTTCGGTAGGGCGCTGGGGTATCAGAGCAATCTCGGGAAGTGGATAGATATCCACGGTGCGGGTGCCCAGCGTAGTGACCCAAAGATTGGGCCTCCCTATAGTTTTGCCACCAGCTACAACGTCATCAAGGGTGGTGTGACCTATACGGGCTACGGCCATGGACCACAGAATGATGCCATTCGTGGCCTCAATTATGTCCGTTTGGTGAGAAATATCCGCTAGGGAGATAATCTGCTTTTCCCAGAACAGCGATAGTTTTTACCTCGCCTCCATCAGGCGACTATCTGCTACGGCGGGTAGTCGCCTGATTTCTTTTAGGGGTGCCGATTTGATCTGTGCGATTATTTTCCAACTTACTGTTGTCACCGCAATCATCGTGAATAGATATTATTCCCATCCCCCCCATATGGGAATATGTCACGCAACGCCACTAATAATTTGTTGACCCTCCTTGTCAGAAAATGCGTAGGTAGTGGTATTTGAGTCTAATTGCTTCCCTTGCGTTTTGGTCTGTGGTAGAACAGTGCAAGGTTAGTTTCCGCTAGAAGTTACTTTTGTAAATTCTGGGCTATTGTTGTTTTTATTAACAACCTTTAAGACAGGTTAGTTCTGGGTAATGGATGTCTGTCTCGTAGTTGTTGTTTATGACTCCGAAAAATATAAAAGGTGCTAGAAATCATGAACATAAACGACATTCCCATGCGTCTAAAACTGACCAGCTTATTACTGCTGATCGCTCTTATTCCCCTGGTAGTGATTGCTTATTTTAGTAATAGCCGTGCTCAAGATGCACTAATGCGCGATGCCTACAATCAATTGGATTCCGTGCGCTCCATCAAGAAGACACAGATTGAAGAATTCTTTTCCGGTAATCATAAAGACCTCTCGATAATTGCCAGTACCGAAGATACTGCCAATGCCATTGCAGCGTTGGATGTTGCTTTCGATGAGGAAGGTGGAAAGATCGGTGGGCCACGTTGGACCCAAGCGGTCAAGGAACACACCTCTGGTTTGGACTACTTTGTTAAAACGTATGGTTATTACGACCTCTTTATCTTTGATAGGGATGGTAATGTTGAATACACCTATGCCAAAGAGGCCGATCTTGGACAAAACGTTTTGTCCGGTCCCCTCAAAAATAGCGGGCTCGGTAAAGCCTTTTCCAAGGCCATGGCCAAACGTGAGACGGTCCTGTCCGATTTTGAACCCTATGCCCCTTCCAAGGGAGATCCCGCTGCCTTTATCGTTACCCCAGTGATTCGCGATGGAAAATGGATCGGTTTGATTGGTCTTCAGATCTCCTCGGACGCGATCGATAACGTAATGCAAGACCGTTCCGGTATGGGAAAAACTGGAGAGACCTATCTAGTTGGGCCGGATAAACGGATGCGTTCTGATTCCTATCTGGACAAGCAAGGACACTCACTGAAGGCATCTTTTGCTGGTACCGTAGAAAAGAATGGGGTAGATACGGAGGGGGCGCGCTCCGCCCTGTCTGGAAAGAGCGAATCTCGACTGATTACTGATTACAATGGCAATCTGGTACTTTCCTCCTATGCCCCGATCAAGGTGGCTAGCGATCTGAATTGGGCGATCCTCGCCGAAGTTGATCTAGCCGAGGTGGAAGAGCCCATCCATGCCCTGACAAGATCGATCCTGATCATGGGATCGATCATCGCTATCGTGGTGGCCCTAATTGCCATGGCAATCGCCTCTTCCATCGCCAATCCCTTGCGCAAGGGCGTGAGTTTTGCCCAACAGGTGGCGGAGGGAGATCTTACTGCTACAATTGATGTCGATCAGAAGGACGAAATTGGGCAATTGGCAGATGCTCTGCGCACCATGGCAATCAAACTGGGAAATATGGTGGGACAGATACGTACTACCGCAAATTCCCTATCTAGTGCCTCTTTGCAACTTTCCAGCACGGCCCAATCGTTATCCCAATCAGGTACCCAACAGGCTGCCAGCGTTGAAGAGACTTCGGCCTCTCTGGAAGAGATGTCAGCCTCTATCACGCAGAATTCGGAAAATGCTGCGGCCACAGATGGTGCAGCGTCGAAATCAGCCAAAGAGGCGGTAGAAAGCGGTAAAGCGGTGGCCGAGACCGTCGAGGCAATGCGCCGTATCGCCGAACGAATTGGATTCATCGAGGATATTGCCTACAAGACCAATTTGTTGGCGCTCAACGCGGCCATTGAAGCAGCACGAGCCGGGGAACACGGTAAAGGATTTGCGGTAGTAGCTGCGGAGGTTCGTAAGCTCGCCGAGAATAGCCAGGTTGCGGCGCGGGAGATTAGTTCCCTGGCGCGATCCAGTGTCGCGGTCGCGGAACATGCGGGAGCGTTATTGGCCGTTTTGGTGCCGGGAATTAAAAAGACTGCCGAATTGGTTCAGGAGATCTCGGCAGCCTCGCGGGAACAGTCTGGGGGAGTTGCCCAGGTTAATGCAGCGATGGGTCAAGTGGACCAGGCAGTGCAGGAAAACGCCGCCGCCGCCGAAGAATTGGCCGCCACCGCCGAGGAGGTGACCAATCAAGCCGAACAACTCAATCAACTAATGACCTTTTTCCGTATGCAGGGGGGAGAGGCGGAAAATTCTTCTGCCCTACTATCGACCCCCAGACAAAAGGCCGTCATAACCAGAGTAGAAAAGGCATCGTCATCTGTGTTGGGCAAGGTGGTCCCTGGGGCAAAGGTGATTACAAAAGTTGCAGCAACCCAGCCAAGATCTCCAAGAAAGACGAATAACCTTGCTGATTTCAAGAATTTCTAATGGAGGTCCTTTATGTACCACTTAACGAAAGGTCGATCAGCAGCCATGCAGGCCTCTGTGGCAACGGCGGTTGCCGCAGAGGCCCAACAGTATCTGAGTTTTGTTGTGGGTAGTGAGACCTACGCCCTCGGGATTTTGGATGTGAAGGAAATTATCGAATACGCTGATGTCGGTCGCGTACCAATGATGCCGATGGCTATCCGTGGTGTCATTAATCTGCGAGGCAAGGTCGTACCGGTAATCGATTTGGGGGTACGTTTTAGTAACGCACCCATGGAAACCTCGCGCCGTACTTGCATTGTTATCGTTGAGGTCGTAGCCGGTCAATCGCGCCATGACATGGGCGTAATGGTCGATGCGGTCAACGAGGTACTCGACATCGCGCCTGAAAATATTGAACCCGCCCCCACTTTTGGGTCGACCGTCCGTGCCGATTTTATTCGTGGCATGGGGCGTGTCGGTGATCATTTCGTCATCCTGCTGGATGTGAAAAACGTGCTGTCCGTGGAAGAGATGACCCATGTCAAAACGCTGGCGGCGTAACTGGCTATCCGTCTAAGTCGCAATACCTGTTCTTACGTTTCTACGCCCCTGCTGTGAGAAACGAAAAAGCCCCTCTCCCTCCGGGAGAGGGGTTGGGGTGAGGGAAAGGATTTGTTGATTCGTCAGCATCACGCCCCCCCCCCCCCCCCCCCCCCCCCGGGGGGGGGGGGGG
>CAUYTY010000062.1 GCA_963575655.1 Gammaproteobacteria bacterium
CGCGCGATCCGACACATTCACGCCATAAAGAATTGGCCACGGATCCCCATCGGTAAGAGTATGCCAGGCTGTAAGATCAAAAACTGGCGTGATATCCCATGTCACCGTCACCGTATCAAGGGTTGCACTATAGGCATACCCGGCAGAGCGACCAACTAAGGCCGTGGATTGGAGAATATTCCCCCATTGACTGTTGTTGGTGATGGTTGCATTCACTAAATTATTAAGCGACGAAACCACCCCAGTCAACTTAACAATGGAATTATTGCCCCCTTCAGAATAGTATACAGTAAGGTTAACCGTTGAAATGTCTTTCCAACCATCAATATCGGTATACTGAACCACAATCTTATTGTCGTACCCCGCATACAAGACATTGGCTGCGATCATGTTTTGGCTCGTCACCGTTGGCGGAGAATTCGTTGCGCCGACCTGCGACACCGCCTGATAAATATTCGAGGTGTTACCCAAGCGATCTTGAACGTAGAAGTTGTAATAGTAAGTCCCCGCCGGATGCGAAGTCCCATCGCGTGTTACGATAGCACTGCTCCCCGTCACGCTATACGCAAACGTTGGGACAAAACTCGATATCGTGTTTTGGTTAAAGAACACCGTGGCCAAGCCTACCCCATTCATATTCTCGGTAACATTCACGGTTACAAGATAGCCAATATCCGTCTGCGGAGCAGCCGGAGCCACAACCACCCCAGTCGGCGGCGTCTTGTCAAAATTTAAAAGCATGGAGAAGATAGACACGTTTCCGACATTATCGGTCACGGTGACGCTTACGGTAACAACACCATCTGCAGACGCTATTAAATTGGTGAAGGTTATTGCACCACCCGTTGGGCTTATCGACGTATTAATCGTCGGCCCGTCACTGATATTAAAGAACACGCTCGCCGCTGCAAGGCCTCCGTTAAAACCACTACGCCCATTATCTTGAGCATTAAAGCTAATCGTCCATCCATTGGTTAAGAACGGTTGCGAATACCAGTTTCCAATACTATCCGTTGGCGTGCTTCCCGCGACATCCCAATAGCCGGCCCCAGTATTCAACGTCGTCACACCTAAGATCGTCAAGGCAGGTGGAGTGGCGTCCACCATCACGCCAAATGTTACAAATCCATTTGCAGAGGCTGTGCCTTGCGCGCCTTGAACCCAAGGAGATAGTTGTACGCCCATTTGCCACGCATCGAGCCCAGAAGTAGAATTCGCAGTCGTTACAAACGAAAGCGTTGAGGCGAGAGGAAATGTAACCGGCGAAACTTGACCGTTATGGGTCACATTCAAAACATAATCTCGAGTGGCTACATCCACCAATGAATTTGTATATACCAAGCGAAGCCCTGTCCAGTTTAAAGAAGAACCACCATTGACCCATGTTTGATTGTTAATCAAGATGCCTTGTGCATTCGTTGATGCCACAGGATTTCCTGTTAGTACTATTCCATTTACAAAAATGGCATTCACCGTTATCTGCGCATAGTTATTATTTCCAGAGGGTGCCGAGGCAAGGCTAGAATCGTAGGCCTTGGCTTGATATTGAATATTCGAAGTCGCAGGCCAGTTGTACTTAAGTCGAACTTGCCACGTCGCATTCAGTGTCAACGAGGCCAACGAGGGCGCGTTCAATACACACTGAGCCACGTCGACAACGCCGGCATCATTACGGCCTGAACCAGGGTTGGTTGGATCGGAAGGCAACGCACTTAAAGCTAAGTTAATCGGCTGGCTCAAAACTTGACCACGAGGATCCATCCACAACGTAATTGGATTGGGATCGCCAGGATAAGTAATCTTTAAAATGATTTCACTTAAATCGGTATACCCGTTACCATCAACATAATTTAGGTTAAGGGATATCCACTGATCAGCATAGACGACATTCGTTGTTCCCGTTACTGAACTCGGGTCAAACGATGGGGCAATATTTCCTGCACCACCATAAGACACGGGTAAGATAATCGAACTCAGCAGATTATAGGTATTTCCTACATTATCAGATACGGTTGCATAGTAGTAGTACTTTGCAGAAGTATTTCCGGTTAACCCCATCATGTCGGTTGTTGGTATAGAAGCCGGTGGCCATTGAGATTGATTTAAGTTCGTTGTCACACCCATTAAGACCGATGGATTGGGTAGCCCGCTGCCTTGCTCAACAACGTCTGATGTGACGTTATACGTAGTCCCTAGTGTTGGATACAGCGAAGCGGTGTGAAGGTGCAAGATTGGTGCAGTATCGTCCATGTAAAGGACAATACTCGTTGAAGCTACGATTCCGACATTGCTAGTTGCCCTTACGCTTAATGTCACAACACTATAGTCCACCGTAGAGGCCTTGTCATAGATCATAGAGCCTAGGATATGGAAGTTCCCATCCAACGCCCCAACATTGTCGGTCCCTGTTTGTGTGTCCTGCGATTGACTCGATAACCAAGTCCACCCAACCGATTGAAGACCAGCGCCAATAAGATCGGTTGCATTGGTTGTCACCCAAAGGCCACCGCTTAAATACTTGGGAGAGTACCAATGCTGACTGTTGTCAGTTGGGGTTCCGCTTGGCGGATTGTTATAATAACCTTGGCCAAGTGGGAAGGAGGTAATCGACTGCATTGACAGTGTTGGTGGTGTCACATCACGAACTAGAATAAAGGAAGCCGTTGTCGTTAACCCATTTTGACTTTTTACCGTAATATTCACTGAATTACTTGTATAATTAGTCATGGCCTGGTGTAAGATAAAATTCAGTGTTGATTGAAGCGATTGATTTGTATCTTGGGAATTAGTATCTAAGTAAGGTACTGGAATATTTCCAGAGGCCATTGAAGGTGCTAAGTCCGACCAGAAAACAACCACCGCAACAGGAAGGTCTTGACTGTTATTATAATAGACCGATCCTGACACTGCATTAGATGTAGACATGTAAAGATATTGGGCGTTGCCTGGTGCCATCACGGCAATCGAAGTAATGGTCAGTGCGCTCACCCATAAGTTCGTGGTTACATCCAGCGATTTAATATTTCCGACTTGGTCTTTCACGTAGACATTCACCGTGTTCACGCCGGAGGCGCCGTTGAGGGTTAGGACTAAGGACGAGGCAAAGGGCTGCCAAGCGCCAAAGCTTGCACAGGTGAGATTTCCCGTTACCAACATTTGCAGGCCCGAAACAGGGCTAATATTATCGGTGGAGACTAAATTCAATGTCGCCTGTCGCTGGAGCAGCAAAGTCGTGGCGCTTAAATTCCCTGAAGCGCTTGGCGGCGTGTTATCAATCGTCACGCGCATGCTGTTTCGCGAAACATTTCCAGCCACATCCCATACCGTTAAGGAAATCGTGGTAGGGCCATCCGGAAGATGAAGAGAGGTATTCCAGTTTGAGGTTAACAGACCATTTATCGTGGGCATCGTCCCGATTGCAATCACATCATTTGCGTTATTGGTTACTTGCCATTGAGCCAAGGCGATGTTGTCCGACACCGAGCCCCAAATGCTGACCGAGCCGCTGACTATTCCATTGAAGGACGGACTCACCGATATCAAGTTAACCGTCGGAATACTATGATCCACGGTTACCGTATAGGTCGTCGACCAAAAATTCCCCGCCAAGTCTTTCGCTGTAAGTGTCAGTACACGAATCCCTTCGGTGACTTGAGCACCCCATGTCGTTGAAATTAGATTGTTATTGACATCATTAACCCCGTAAAGATTACTGCTCGTGGCAAGGGTCAATCCGCCATCATCCCGTAAAGACCACGAGGTTAAACCAAAATTATCAGTGATGGTACCGCGGATGCTCTGATTCTGGGACACCCAACCACTTGGATTATTCGGAATCGCGATTAAAACGTATGGCACCGTGCGGTCGACGGTAATTTGTTGTGCCGATACCGTCGTCACGCCGCTGATATTGGTGACCGACAACGTAATCGTATGAACCCCTTCGACAATGGCGTAATTAGGCGTCAACACGGTCGCGGCACCATTGCCACTCGCAATAAAAATGCCGTTACTATCCAGCAGGCGCCAGAAAGCGACGCCGTTCGCATCACTCATCGCCGCATTAATACTGATAAGATTCGGTGAAACGTATCCGTTTTGAGACGGACTCACCACAAAGGCCGCCGAGGGGCCGGTTCGGTTAACGGTAATACTAATGGTGTTGAAGCTCACGTTTCCGGCCATGTCCACATAGCTTATCGTAATAGTGTGCGGACCTTCGGGAACAGTACTCATCGCCCAATTACTGGTCAGCGTGCCATTGATGGTTGGCCCCGTGCCACTGCCAAGCAGTGTCCCTGTATCTAATCGCAGCGTCCAGGTGTTCACTCCAGCAAGGTCATCGCTGACGGTCCCTTGAACCAGGGTCGTATTTCCGCTGACATACCCATTGAGCGACGGACTCAGAGTCGTAATAATCGGGCGGATGGTGGTGCGATCCACCGTGATCGTTTGGGCATAATTTTTGATCAGGCCAGCCGAGTTCGTCGCCGTGATCGAAACCACATGCACTCCAGACGCAATCAGCCAATTATTGGTAATCGTCGTGCCGGAAATGGCTGTCGTCCCGGTCGTTACAGAAACGCCATCCAACAACAAGGACCACGAAGCAATCCCCAAACTATCCGTCACCGTGGCCATGATCTGGACACTCGAAGAGACATATCCACCATTCGCCGATGGCGACAAATTAAAAGTAACACCAGGCAAGGTGGTATCGACGGTGATGCTCATACTGTTCATCGATACCAAGCCCGCGTTATCGGTCACCATTAAGGTTAAGGTATGCGGCCCATCCACTAAATTACAATTCGTCGTCAGTGCGTTGCCACTCGCAACCGGGCCATTCCCTGATGCCACAAAACTATTATTATTCCACAAGCTCCATTGGTTCACGCCAAAATTATCCGTCACCAAGCCATTAATTGTCACCGTATTGCTCGACACATAACCAGACACCGCACCAATTGGTAGCACTTGTTGAATCTGAGGCGTGGGAACCGTATGGTCTACGGTAATCGTCGTGCTGTTTTGACTGATGTTCCCGGCCATATCGATCACACGAAGTGTTAAGGTGTGAACCCCCTGCGTCACGACACTGGTATTCCAGTTCCCCGTTAGCGCACCATTGATGATCGCGTTCGCTCCGCTGTTTAACGTGACAGTTGATGTTCCGATGGTATCCTGTAAAACCCATTGAGACACGAGCACATTGTCCGTTACCATGCCGTTGATCGTTACACTCCCCGTCACATAGCCACTCCATATAGGGAACACGCTTCCAATGCTCGCGGTGGGCAAGGCGCGATCAACCGTTACCGATTGGGTATAAGTACTGGCGAGGCCTGCTGCATTCGTTGCTACCAGTGAAATAGTATGAATATACGAACCCGTTGGAATTACCCAATTGGTCGTAATGATGCCACCGATCACCATCGTCGTGCCAGAGGTCACAGGCGAACCATCTAACAGTAACGACCAGGACGTCAACCCGACATTGTCGCTGATCGTCCCTACCACCGTCACACTCGATGAAACATAGCCCGAGTTCACGGACGGGGTTAAGTTAAACGTCACGATCGGTGCACTAGCATCCGCCGTCACAATAAAAGTATTCATCGATACCAACCCTGCATTGTCCGTCACCATCAGAAGTAAAGTATGCCTCCAATGCGTCGGTAACCAACAACACAATCACCACAAATTGGAATACTCAATTATGGCCAGAAGGGCGCAATACCCTTAACTTGGTGGCCTATGATAATGCTGGCTACATCGCTACCGCCAGTCTCTCGGTAACGCTGGATCATACCGTCCCAACGGCCCAGATCCAACAGGTGTTACCCACCGGTTCGATGTTAGGGTATGTGCCCGGGAATACGGTCACGATTAACGG
>CAUYTY010000063.1 GCA_963575655.1 Gammaproteobacteria bacterium
GGCGGGATTGTGGGCGGCGAAGGTCTGTTGCTTGGCGCTGGGGACCACGGTGGCGAGCAGATGGGCGAAGTGTTTGGCCACCTCCAACGCTCGCGCGCGACTCGCACCGCCCAGGTTCTTTTGCAATTGGCTGAGGTTGAGGCTGGCGTAGCGGTAGAAGACACCGGCGCTGAACTCCTGGGTGTTGAGGTGGCCAGCACCGGTCTCACCCTCCTCCTCGGTCAGATCGTCCACGGCGGTGAACCAGTCGATATCGGCATCCACCGCGTGGGTGGTGATGGCGTGAGCCACCGCCATCGCTCCGTCCACCGTGGTCATCAAGCCGGAAGTGGCCATCCGGCCGGAGAGGGCGATATCCACCGCTTGGTTGAAGGCAGTGGCCAATAAGCAGGTACGATCCTCCAGTCGCTTTTCGATCTTTTTGGTCAACGCATCGTCGATGAACTCCTGGAGTGATTTGGGTTGCGGCACCTTTTTCGGCTTCTGCTTGGCTTGCTCCTCTTTGAACTTTTTCTCGTACTTCTCCTTGGATTCGGCATGCTTCTTCTTAAGCTTGTCCATTTCGTCGTCACTGGTGACCTCCTTCATTACCGCACCCACCTCACTACAGAGCAGACGGATCTCTTCCACACACCAAGGAGCGACCGCCAATTTCTTTTCACTGCTCTTGCCTATCGGTACATCCTCGTCCATTGCCTCTTCGCCCTCCACATCCGCCTCTTCAGCGCTCTTGGCTTGCACGAACAGGACAGCGGTTTTTTTGACGATCTCTTCGCTGAATTCCCCCTTCAATTCCTCAACCAAGTGAGCGGTGATTTTCTCCAGGTTACGGCTGCGGAAGGAGGGCGCGCCAAACTGGGCGCGGTAATAGTCGCTCTTGCGCATGGCCCGCTTTAGGCTCTGGCTGGAAATACGCACCCGACGTACCCCACCAAAAACCGTTGACTTCTGCATGTTCATGTCGTCGCGGTTGAGGCAGGAGGGGCTGTGGGAGATGAGAACGTGCAGGTTGAGAAAGTTTTTCTCGTTCATAGCGATGGTCCTTTCGGGTTCAGGCGGAAGCGATATTGTGGATAGGGGTGAAGTAATCCTGGAGGATGTGGCGTTTGGCTTTTGGTCCCCAGTAGTAAAGGGTTTCGCCAAATTGCGCCCAGTCGAGCCTTAGATCGGCGTGAATTACCAGCCGACGCAGATATTCTAAGTCGCTAGGCGTTTCAGCGCGTAGCACCTGAAAGATACGCATTTCGCTCACCCGCCGCTTGTGTAATTGTTGGCCCAGGGGCAGCGCCCCGGTGCTGTGCCCGACATGGGGCAGGAAAAGGGCAATGCGTTGTAGACCATTGCTCGGTGGTATTCCCGCCAGCCAGCGGTAATAGGCCGGCAAATCGGCGATGTCGGCGTAGTGGGCGATTTTACGCAAATCAGCGCGAGGGCCGCTGTTCAATTGGTCGTAACGCTGTTTAAGGTCCATGAAGTCGGGCAGCTTCTCCGCCCGTTTCTCCTTTGGCTGCAATGTCATGGTCATTTCTCCTGGCTAAGAGCGGCGATTTCCGCCTCGAAGGTATTACGGAAATAGGTGTAGGTCGCCAGACCCTTGGGGCTATGGCAGTAGGGGGCGGTGGCCTGTTCGAAAAGCTGGTGGGCCAGGTATTTGACCTCGCTGCGGAATTCGGTCAGGGCCGCCTTGCGCTCGCGCCGCGCCATTTCAGTGAAAAGGGTGTGGACCAGAAGCTCACTGCGTTTATCGAACTGCCGTTCGCTAGCGTCCTGAATGGTCGCCCCGGATTTCTTGCCGAAGCCGTAGAGTTTGTTGCGTAATAGCTTGCGCACCGCTAGGGCAAAATCCAGTCCCTTTTCCAGTTGGGTGATGCCCGGTTCATCCTTCCAAGCCAGGGGGATGCTAAACAGCTCGTGGCGACGCAGGGTCACCGATGCCTGTTTGTTGCGATAGCCGGCGACGATGAGCTTGATGGGCTGGTCGGGGAGAAGGTCGCGGCATTGCTGCACCACTAGGGCTGGGGCGTCGGTGTCGCGATCCATGAGGTATTGATTGAGTTGGGTCCAAGCTGGGGCGCTGGTGGTAAAAGAGAGGTAGCGCTCGCGGTCACGGCTACCTTTCTTGAGGTCCCATTGGCGTGGGCTGTGAGGATGGAGCCAGACCCCTTCCAGGTCATAGACGAACTTTTCCTTATCGAAGGTGCGATATAGAGTCTCTGTTTTGGAATGGCAGGCATCGCAATACCCGTCTTCGGCGGCGCGGGTAAGTTCTAGCCGGGCCGGTTGCCAAAAAAGCCCGCGCATCAGACCAATCTCATGGATGTGGTATTTCCCCTTGGCCACGAGCGGTACCACCCAGGTGGGCTGTTGTTCAGCGGTGGTATTGGGGTAATGGGTGGCGATGGTATCGGCGGTCAGGATGTTGAGCCAAAGGGTCTCCCGCAATCCTCTGCCGGCAATGAGTGTAGTGACGGGGGCCGCTCCGCGTAACGCCCCTTTGAAGCTGCCGCCAAAGCTCGGACAGGCCACTGCCTGATTGAAAAGGGCAATGGCAGCGCAACTCGGACAAACGCCGCTGATCTCACCCACTTCGTTAAAAAAAGAATGGTTGTTCCCCTCCGGCAGACCGATGAAAAGTTTCTGGATGCGGGTCGGATCCTTGGCGCTCACCCCCGGGTCTGCATAAAGGGTGTTTTCGGATGGTCGAGGTCAAACCATTCTCGATAGGGCGCGATGCCTTGGCGGTATTCCTCCGGCACCATCGGTTCGCGCAACCGATGGCGGTAGTCATCGCGATCCTGTGGGGTAAAGACGGCCTGGGTCAGGGCGATGAGCAATTGCAAGGCCGCTGATTCCATATCGTCGCGGGGTAGCGCGAGGACAAGATCGGTATTGGTTGTCAGCAATTCCTCCAACGTGATGTGGCGGAAATGTCCGGTCTGCCGGATTGGTATCCAAGGGGATTCGAGCAGATTCATAGGTCCTCCGGGCAGTGTTTATTCTTCGGTCGCCAAGCGTAGCCCGGCGTCGCGGTCGTATAAAAAGAGATTCGTGCCGTGTTGCCCCTGCCAGCGGTTATCACCCGCTGCTTGCATCGCCAGCCAATGGCGGGATTCCGCGTCGGCCTCAGGCAGCCGTTTGCGCCAGCCGGCGGGGACGTGGACAGTATTTAGGTCTAAGACCTCGTCCCGCTCCGCCTCGTCGATGGAATTGAGACGGCGACCATCCAACAGAGTCTTGCTCTTGGCCTGAAGAATCAACACCACTGACAGGCTCATCTCGCCATCGCGGGTCAATTTCGCGGCGTTACCGTCGGTATCCGGCAGTGGGTTGGCATTGGAACTCGCAAGTCCCAGCGCTGCGAAGAAGGCCGCTGTCATTTCCTTCAAGTGCGTCTCGGCATCTTTAGTAATCTTTTCGCTTTCCTGCGGCCAAGGAGATTCGTCATAAACCGTTTCGATCCACTCCCGGTAGGCGGTGGGAAACTCGACAGACGGGTGACGTTCCACCCATTGCTGGGTACGCCAGAGGACCCTTTTGTACTTGTATACCACCCCATGCAAGCCATAGTCGGGCATCTCGTCCGATTCGGCGGAGGGCAGAAGCAGTGTGCAGCGGGTTGTCTTGAATTCCGTGGGGCGGTCGTTGCGGTCGTGGCGGTGCAAACGCCCCAAACGCTGAAATAGCAGGTCCACCGGGCAGAGTTGGGTGATGAGCCAGTCGAAATCGAGGTCGAGGCTTTGTTCAATCACCTGGGTGGCGACCAGGATACGGCCCGCGCCCCTAAGAGCCTCCTTGCCGTAATGGGCGATCACTGCGTTTTCGCGGGTGAGGCGATCCTTGAACCGATAGCGGGCGTGGAAGAGGTCGATGGGAACAACGCCATCGGCCATCCCGCGCAGCCGTTCGGCCAGCCTTTGGGCGTTGTCCACCAAATTGCAGACGATCCCCACCAAAACGCCGGATTGAGCCGCAGCAATGATCGCGCGGCATTGCACCTCGTCCGGCAGTAGGTCGGCGGCGTACCACCGGTCTAGCTCCACGGTGCGCGGCAGCGGGAGTTGTTCCTCGGATAGTTCGAAAGTTTGAGCTTTCTCTCCCTTTCCGAGATGGGTTACCAGCGGATAAGGGTTGGCTTGGGCAAGCTCAGCGCGTGGATTCCAGGAGCGGCAAAGCGCCGCCTTCTGATAGGAAGGAAGAGTGGCAGAGAGCAGGATGGCGCAACCACCCGCCCGGCTTTGCCCCTCCAATACGCGGCGCAACAGACCGACCATGTAGGCATCATAGGCGTGAACTTCATCGACGATCAGGATCGCCTTGCGCACGCCAAAGGCCCGCACGAATTGATGCCTTACCGGCAGCACCGAGAGCAATACCTGATCGATGGTACAGACCCCAATCTGCCCGAGCAACGCCCTCTTGCGACTCGCACCCAGCCAGGCGACGCATTGGACCATGGCTTCCTCCGCGTCTTGTACCGTTGGACGTTGGGCGGTCTTGAGGGCCTGGAAATTGCGGTTGTAGTTTGCCTTACCATGGGCGAGCAACAGATTTGCCCCGCTGGGAAACATCCGGCCGGCGATCCGCTCCAGCCGCTCGAACATGGCGTTGGCGGTGGCCTGGGTGGGGAGGGCGAAGATCACCCCATCGGCCAGCCCAACGGTGAGCAGTCGCGAGGCATAGGCGAGCGCCGCCTCGGTTTTACCCGACCCAGTGGGAGCTTCGATGAGTATCAGGCCCGGAGAAACGGGAAGACAATCCACCAACGTTTGAAGCTGGCGCGGTTGCAGGTCAGGAAAAACCTGGCCCATCCCGCCTCGTTTCAGTGAAGGTTGAAACAGGCCCGATTCGGCAAAGGCCAGAGCCGCGTTCTGCCGGGTCTGTTCCCAGTAATCAGCGAGGGGGATTGGGTCTATCTGGTAGGGAAAATATGCTTCGCTCGATCCCAGCCAGTCGCTCACCGAACAGAGTCCAGCGACCAATTCCGGGCAAGGCGGGGGTAACTCATTCAGGGAGAGGCCGACAGGGGCCAGGAAGAGAGTGGCGAGGGATTTCAGCCAGGCACGTCGTGCGTTGCGATCGGCAGCGATGACCTCCTCGTCCGCATCCGGCCCGCCCATCCGCTTGTTGGGGTTCAGATCGCCGTGGTGGCCAGCGACCGCCTCCACCCAGGGCCGCCAGCGATCCCATTGCCGATCCGTGAAACCCAGGGCAGCCATATCCTTTTTAAACCAATAATGGCCAGCTAGCCCGTGGCTATAGTCACGTTCAAGTTCCGCCATCCCATCGTCAAAATCAGGCTGAAGGATGGCCAGCGCATGTGGGGCTTTGAGCTGAAAGCGAATATCCAGCTTACCGAAGTCGTGCAGGGCGATGAAAAACAGTACCCAGGCGCGGGTAGCCTCTTCCCCAACAGCGGTTACGTGGCATAGCGCACGACGCAGGGAAGGGCTCTGTGCCCACCATTGCGCTGCAATCGCAGCGACATCCAAACAGTGGTAGGAAAGCAGATGAAAGCGTTCAGATTTTCCCGCCTTGCCCCAATACCGGTAAATTGCATCTTCCGACATTATCTATTTCCTATGTCTGCCCTCCGCACAACTTTACACTAAGAATGGCAAGAAAGTACCATTCGCTACGAATGGCCATTTAATATAGTTTTAGGACTTGCGCATTTACAAACGAAGCGTTCTGCCGCAACAACGAGTTACGAGGAAGAAAGCCGCAGAGAAATCGTCAAGAATGACACGATAACCAATTGATTATGCAGTGACCTGTTTTTGTCAATGCGTAAGTCCTGGTTTCTGGTTAAAGGTGGTAGAGCGGAGCAATAAAGGGTGGTGTTTCAGACCTGGATATTGCGGTAGCCATTCTTCAAACATGGGTA
>CAUYTY010000064.1 GCA_963575655.1 Gammaproteobacteria bacterium
GTGATTCCTCCGTGGGCTTCGCGGGGAATATGGCCAATACCGTCGCGGGTATGTCGGCCATGACTGAAACTATGCAGGCGGCCCTCCAAGAAATGGGCGCGCTGGTCCGTGATTCATCCTTGTCTATTAGTGACCGTCAGGAACGCACCCTTGCCGATCTGGCCGCTGTGGCCTCTGGCATGAGAGACGCGCAAACCGAATTGGCGGTGATTATGCGCGACTCCTCCGCAGGTTTTGCGGGGAACATGGCGCACACCGTGACCGATCTGACCACTATGGTGGAAGGCATCCGCTCAGCCCAAGGGGAGATGGTCACCCTACTGAGTGATGTGGCGTTTGGCTTCGGCGGTCAGTTAAACCAGGCATTGGTGGATCTCGCGCAGTCCTCAACGGCAATGATGGCCGCACAGCAGGAAATGCAACGTTTCCTGGGCGCCGCCCCCAATCTGGTCAATGCTACCGAGCAACTTTTGGAACGGTTCCAGGGTGGCGTTGGGGAGAAACTGGCGCTATTGGATCAGACCCAGGCACGGGTACAGGGCGACAACGAAACCATGCTCCACTCCCTCGCCCAATTCATAGAACAGGCCCAAGGCACGCTCTACCAGAAATCAGACCAATTGAGCACGGCCATGGTCAACGCCGGGCGTCTCTTCTTGAGTGCTACCGAAAAACTCGAAGAGACCATGGCCAACTTCTTCGCAAGCGCCGTAGACCACTTCGCGCAGAGTAGCGCAGAGATCACCACGGGATTGGATCGCTCTAATGACCAATTGCTGTCCCGTTTCTCTGAGACCTGTTCCACGCTCGATAATCACATTGAGCAGCAGCGCATCCAACTGACTGAGGACCTTTCCCAGTGGCGGCAAGAGACACAATCTCAGTCTGGCATTGCTGGGCAGGAAATCCTCCGTGAGGTTATTTCGCCGCTCAATCATGCGATTGTTGATCTGACTGATCGCATGGTTCAGATGCACGGCACCCAGATGGAATTGGTAACTCAGTTGGGTAACTCGTCGGCCAGCCTTGCGGGACGCACCGAATCTTCCATGGGCGACCTGGCCAATGTGGCCACGAGTATGCAAGCCGCTCTGCGCGAAATGGGCGCCTTGGTCCGTGATTCCTCCGCATCCGTCAATGAGCGCCAAGAGCGCACCCTTGCGGATCTGGCGGCGGTAGCTACCGGAATGAAGACCGCCCAAATGGAAATCGCTACCATCCTGCGCGATTCTTCGGTGGGCTTCGCGGGAGATATAGCGCATACCGTGGCTAATCTGTCCGCCATGGCGGAAAGTATGCAGATCGCCCTCCAGGAAATGGGCGCGCTGGTACATGATTCCTCTGCGTCAATTAGCGAACGTCAGGACCACACCCTTGCGGATCTGGCCGATGTGGCCTCTAGTATGAGAAGCGCTCAAATGGAATTGGTCACGCTGTTACGTGATGCCTCGACCGGCTTTGCGGGGAATATGGCGCATACCGTCGAGAGCACCCAGGCCGCCCTTCGAGAAATGGGCGAACTGGTACATGATTCCTCGATGTCCATCAGTGAACGTCAAGAATGCACCCTTGCGGATCTCGCCGCAGTGGCCGCCGGGATGAGAACCGCCCAAATGGAATTGGTCACGTTATTACGCGATGCCTCGACCGGCTTTGCGGGGAATATGACCAATACCGTTACCAGTCTGTCCACCATGGTGGGAAGCCTACAGGCCGCCCTTGGGGAAATGGGCGCGTTGGTACATGATTCCTCCGCATCCATGAGTGAGCGTCAGGAACGCACCCTTGCCGACCTGGCTGATGTTGCCACCAGCATGAGAAACGCCCAAATAGAATTGGTTACGCTGCTCCGCGATTCCTCCACAGGATTTGCGGGCAACATGGCGCACACCGTTACCAATCTGTCCGCCATGGCCGAAAGTATGCAGGCAGCCCTCCACGAGATGGGCACGCTGCTGCATGACTCCTCGCTGTCCGTCACTGAACGTCAGGAACGCACCCTTGCCGATCTGGCCGATGTGGCCACCGGGATGAAGGCCGCCCAAAAAGAATTGGTCACGCTCTTACACGATTCCTCCACAGGCTTTGCGGGGAACATGGCAAATACCGTTACCAATCTATCCACCATGGCCGAGAGTATGCAGACGGCCCTCCAGGAAATGGGGGCGCTCATGCGTGATTCCTCGGTGTCCATGAGTGAGCGCCAAGAACGCACCCTTTCCGATCTGGCCAATGTAGCCGCTGGAATGAAAAACGCCCAAATGGAGATCGCCACGATCCTTCGTGAATCGTCCGCCGGCTTTGCGGGCAACATGGAGAATAGTGTCACCCACCTGGCCACGGTAACGGAAGGCGTAAAATCAGCCCAAGGGGAAATGGTTACCCTGCTCAGTGATGCCGCAGTTGGTTTTAGTGGGCAATTGAATCAAACCCTAGTCGATCTCTCCCAGTCGTCTAGCGCCATGGTCGCCGCGCAAGAGGAAATACAGCGCTTCCTTGAGACCGCCCCCCACCTAGTAACCGCCACGGAAAAACTCTTGGAACGCTTCCAGGGTGGCGTAACGGATAAGTTGGCGCTCCTGGATCAAACCCAGACGAGGGTCCAGAGTGACAACCAGACCATGCTTAATTCGCTGGTCAAGTTCATGGAACAATCACAAGGCGCTGCACGTCAAGACTCAGCGCAATTGAGTACTGCCCTGGTTAGCGCGGGGCAGGTCTTCTCAACGGCAACGGAAAAGCTCGAAGAGACCATGGTTGGCATGGCCAACTTCCTTGGGAACTCCTTGGAAAGTTTCTCTCAGAGCAATCTTGAGATGACCGCCGGATGGCATCAGGTAAACGATCAGATGTTGTCTCGTTTCTCTGATACCTGCGCCACGCTCGATGCTCATATTGAGCAACAGCGTGTCTACCTGATGGAGGGATTATCTCAATGGCTGCATGAAATTAAATCCCAGTCTGAAGGCAATGGACCAGAGGCCCTTCGTGAGGCCATTGCGCCCCTGAGGACCGCCATTTGTGATCTCACCGAAGGAATGGGCCGCATCAAGACGGATCTGGTGATAGAACTGCGCCAGGTAATGGAGAGCATGCATCAATTCTCCAACGGCTTTGAACAGGCGCAAGACCGCTTTGGTAATTTAATCGAGGCTATGGAATCCGGCGCAATCATGATGAGTATGGCCAGTGAGAAGCTACAGAACAGCACCACCAAGATAGAATCCGTTAGCGATGCCCTCTCCGAGACGCAAGAGGCTGCGCAACAGACCTTGGGCGCGATTCTCAAGGCCTACGAGCAATTACGGGTGATGTGGCACGATTACGAGAGCCGTTTCGAGCAGGTGAATAACTCGCTCGAAATGACCTTTGTTCACCTCAAGAGTGGGCTCCAGATGTTCGCGGAGAAGGTGGTGAACTTTGTGAGTGGCGTCAACAATATGGGCAAGATCACGGATAAGCTGGGCAATGCTGTCAATGGTTTCGACACCAGATTGGACAGCATGAACAGCACGATGAATGGACTCCTGGAAAAGATGCCGGATCAGGCCCTATCACTCAAAGCCATGAATGATGTCTCCCAACAAATCGCGCTAGCGGGCGACAAGATCCATACCAGCGTGGCAAAACTCGACGGGGTGATCGGCGCTACCGTCACATCTCGCGGTAATAATCATGACCCCGAAGCCGTCGCGCAATCCCTGGCCAAGGTAATGGGCGGGTTCTTGGAAAATATGACGAGTAATCTCATCCAATCCGTATCAATCAAGTCCATCCAAGACACCTCCCGCCAGATTGCCCAGGCTGGTGAAAAGATCAATACCAGTATTGGAAACCTCGGTGAGCTGGTAACTTCTCTTTCTGTCACACAAGACAGTACCAGGGATCAATCTGAACGTACCCAGGCGATCATTGGGGAGACCTGTGATCGGATGCAGTCAATGATTGGCAACATGCATACCCAAATGGAGAGCACACTGGCCGGTCATCAGATCCACTTCAATCACGTCAATAATTCCATGCAAGAGAGCATGTCCTACATCAAGCGCCATGTGGATCGGGTCAGTAACTCCATGCAGCAAACCATGGCCTACATCAATAACGACCTGTCGGCATTCTCTTCGGAAAGAATCCTTGAGTTCATTGGCGGGGTAGATGAGCACATGGAAAGCGTCTCGCGGCAGTTGCGCGATGCAATTATCAACTTCAATGCCCGCCTGGATGAGTTGAACGATATGATGGCGATTATCAACGAACGTGGTAGGAAATAACCAGTATTTCCTCGATTACTGTTAAAATAGACACTATCCGAAACCTTCCCTCTCCCAAAGTGAGAGCTGGAGTAGATGGGTTTCGGATAATGTCTACTATAAACATAACCACTCAACGTTCTCGACGATACGAACATGTTAACCACCAAATATAGCTCCGAATTTCACAGTTATATGAACGGTTTGAGGATACTCGTTATTGACGACGCCAGCGCTATTCGCGTCTTCATCCGCGTAGGGCTGAGTGAGATCTTCAAACACATCGAGATATTAGAATCTCCTAATGGTCGCCATGCCCAAACCATCCTCAATAGCAAACCGGTGGATCTTGTGCTGTGTGATTGGGAGATGCCCGAGATCAATGGCCATAAACTTCTGGTGTGGATCAGAGAGAACGAACGCCTCAAACACATCCCATTTATTATGATTACCGGTAGCGCCGACAAGAAGAACGTTCTCGCCGCCTTGCAGGCGGGTATTGATGGTTACGTGGTGAAACCTTTTAGTGTTGATGTCCTAATCAAACAGATCCAAGAAACCATGCTCAGAAAGAACGCGGCAACACTAAAGAATCCAGTTACCGAATAGCAATAATCAACCCCAACATCATGTACAAACGCAAACCAGACACCCATGCCCAGCAGTTTATCGCCCTGGATTATTCGCTATCCATTAGCGATGTTATGTCTGCGTTGCTGTTTGTTTTTATTCTAATCTTGATTATGTTCTCGGTGAATATGAGTGTCTCCGAGAATGATTATCGGTCAGAATCCATCCAGGTCTCTGAGGAGCGTGAGCGCTTAAAGCAGATCAATGCCGCCAACGAGGAAAAGCTAAAGAACTTAGAGACTGGGGTAGTCGAGCTGCGTGATCTTGCGTCCAATCTTAAGCACGATGTCGATGTTCAATTAGCGCGAACCGCTCAATTACTATTTCAATTGCTCACTGACGTACAGCATGATCTACAGGTCAAGGAAAATCTGCGGGTTTTCATCGACACCAACCATGGAATTCTGCGTTTTCCCGGCGAAACGCTATTTCCCTTAGGGTCCGATCAATTCGTACCGGGTGGGGAAGAGATTATTAAGAAGTTAGCCCAAGTTCTCCAGTATCACTTGCCCTGTTACAGCGGGTCGGTGGATGATGATCAACGCCGGCCTACTTTCTGCACAGATCGGCAGTGGAATCCTGGTACTCTGGATGCAATTTTCATTGAAGGACATACCGATAATGTGCAACTCACCAACACAAAACGCTATGCCAACAATCTACACCTTTCTAGTATGCGGGCGATCAAGACTTTCGAAACCTTGATGATGGCCTCTAGTAAAGATTCTACACTTTCTGGATTGCGCAATCAGAAGGGTCAACCGGTATTCGGTATCAGTGGATATGGTGAATACCGTCCAG
>CAUYTY010000065.1 GCA_963575655.1 Gammaproteobacteria bacterium
AGGGGGGACGATTGGATGCGATCCCGAGTTTTGAATAGGTGGCAACTTGGGTTATGTGTTATTGGTGCGTAACGGATAGGATATTCTCTGTTAGTTTCCTAATATTACGAGCGGCTATTTGCGAACAATTGCGCTAGAAATTCGGGTAGCTCGGTTCGCAATATCGTTTGTTGTGGCAAATCACCTCGTAGGTCTTTAACCGTGATGACTCTGTTGGCAAGTTCAGTTTCCCCGATGACCAAAACGAGGCGGGCGTTGCTTTTATCTGCGTGACGAAACTGGGCCTTGAGTCCTCCCCCTCCGCTGTGGACCCCAATGCGCAGACCTGGGACGGTATCGCGCAGGTCTTCGGCAAGGACGAGGGCGGAACGCGCCGCCTCCTCCCCAACATGGACCACATAGGCCTGGAGAGAATTGCGGGGGGCGATGGTACCACGCTCCTCCAGTAGTACGACCAAGCGTTCCAGGCCCAACGCAAAACCAGCGGCAAACGTGGCGGGACCTCCGAGGTGCTCGACTAGGTGGTCGAAGCGGCCACCCGCACAGACCGTCCCCTGGGCGCCTAGACCCGTTGCCACCCATTCAAATACCGTGTGGGTGTAGTAATCCAGACCGCGTACTAGACATGGATTGACCATATACGTGAGGCCCGCCGCATCCAGGGTAGCGCGTAACCCATCAAAGTGAGTCCGTGATTCCGCGTCGAGGGCGTCGAGTAACTGCGGCGCCTTCGCAACGATCGCTTGTACCTCGGGATTTTTGCTGTCCAGGATACGCAACGGATTGGTGGTCAGTCGCCGGCGACTGTCTTCATCTAGCGCGTGTTCGTGGGTGGATAGGTAGGCGACTAGCTCACTACGGTAGCGAGCGCGGACCTCCGGCGTCCCCAGCGAATTGAGTTCCAGACGAATGTTAGTCAGCCCGAGGGCGCGGAGCATTCGTGCGCTCATCAGGATTAATTCGGCATCGATGTCTGGTCCTCGGAAGCCGAAAGTCTCTACCCCGATCTGGTGGAATTGGCGGTAACGCCCTTTTTGAGGGCGTTCGTGTCGAAACATCGGACCTAGATACCATAAGCGTAGAGCCGGATTCCGTAATAATCCATTTTCAATAGCGGCGCGTACACATCCTGCCGTTCCTTCCGGACGTAAAGTAAGCCGGTCACCGTTGCGATCCGTAAAGGTGTACATCTCTTTTTCGACGATGTCGGTGACCTCGCCAATAGAACGCTCGAAGAGTTCAGTTTTCTCAAGGATTGGGGTGCGGATCTCCACGTAGCCATAACTCTCCAGGACCCCAATTAGGGTGTCCTCGACGAATTGCCAGTAGGGGGATCGTTCCGGTACGAGATCTTTCATCCCGCGGATGGCTTGGATGTATTTCGACAAAGACGCTACCTCAAGGTTTCAAACTTACAGAAGCGGAGATAATGTCTATTACGTCCCAGTGCGTTGGATCTGTTCACGGATGGCCCGTTCTAATTCATCAACCAATTCGGCATTTCCTACCTTGTGGTGGGGGACGCCGCCAATATAGAGCAGATTAGGGACGCCACCCGCCAATCCGACGTGGGCCGCGCGTGCCTCTCCGGGGCCATTGACCACACAGCCCAATACTGACACGTCCAACGGTTCCATAATGTCTGCAAGACGCGCCTCCAGGGCATTCACCGTGGCAATTACATCGAATTCCTGACGGGCACAGGAGGGGCAGGCAATAAGATTAATACCTTTATTGCGCAGATGGAGACTTTTGAGAATATCAAAACCTACCTTGATTTCTTCGACCGGGTCGGCGGCCAAGGAGACGCGGAGGGTATCACCGATACCTTCCGCGAGTAACATTCCCATGGCGATGGCCGATTTAACCGACCCGGCACGAGCAGCGCCGGCTTCGGTAACGCCAAGGTGCAAGGGCTGCTCAATACGCTGTGCTAAGTCGCGGTAGGCATCTATGGTCATAAAGACATTCGAGGATTTGATGCTCACCTTAAAATCTGGAAAGTCCAAGCGCTCCAAGAAATCGATGTGACGCATGGCGGATTCTACGAGCGCGGCGGCGGTAGGTTCACCGTATTTCTTTTGCAGGTCTTTTTCCAAGGAGCCAGAATTGACCCCAATGCGGATCGAGATGCCACGTTCACGGGCCGCATCGACCACCGCACGGACACGATCTTCTCGTCCGATATTGCCGGGATTAATGCGTAGGCAATCGGCTCCCAGTTCCGCTACACGCAACGCGATCCGATAATCAAAATGAATGTCGGCGATGAGGGGGACGTCAACCTGAGTTTTTATTTGACCGAAGGCCTCTGCTGCTGGCAGTGTTGGTACGGAAATGCGGACAATATCCGCACCGGCCCGGACCAGTGCCTCGACTTGCGCCACGGTAGCGGCAACATCGGTGGTTTCGGTATTGGTCATACTCTGGACGCTGATCGGTGCGTCTCCCCCAACTAGGACCCGACCTACCCGGATCTGGCGGGAAACGCGACGCTTGATCGGAGATGTGGCGTGCATGATTTCCTGAAAAGGTTGGGTAGCAACTTGGGTTAATTAGACTAAAGTTTAGCGCCGCTTGCCCACGGTGAAGTGTGCGGTATTGCCCTTGATGTAATTGCTAAAATCAAAGGGCTGACCGTTGTAGTTCACACTTACTCCGTCTACCCTTCCTAAGCGAACCTTAAATGGGGCGTTGCCTTGAAAAGATTGTGGCTGACCGGCTTTGACTAGCGCATCGAACAGTACTTTCCTTTTGCCGTCTTTAATCTTGACCCTCGTATCCTTAGTAACCTGCACGGTTAGCATGGGTTGATTTTCTTTAGGCGCGGCGGTACTGGTTTCTGCTGATGATGTGCCCGCAGTATTCTGCGCGCCGTCGGTTGTGGGTTGGGTGTTGATTGATGGTAGAGAACCAGCGGGTGTGGCAGAGACCGATAATGGAGACGGTAATACGGTCGCCTCGTGTGGACTTACTACTGGGGCGGGGGCATCTTCTGGCGGTGGACCGAGGGCTTGGATCTCTACTAATTCCCGTGGCTGTGGTCCAGAGACAGATATATCAGGGACACGAGGATTGTCGCGTTTAGTAATTTCGCCGGAGGCGTGGGGAGCTGGTGCTATTTGTTGTGCCTCGATCTTTTTCGGTTCCGGGGCATCGCGATTTTGCCACCACAAGCCCACCAAGCCGATCAATCCCAATACTACGATGTAGGTAAAGTAACGCCACCAGCGATCACCGCGTGATTGGTGGCGGGGTAGCACCATTATCTGGGCTGGTGGAGCAACACTCTGGCCATCATAGGCGGCGATCAACGGCTCTGGGGGCAGATTGAGCAAATTAGCATAACTACGTAGATAGCCGCGCACGAAAATGGGGAACGGTAGGCGAGCATAATCGCTCTCTTCCAATGCGGTGATCACGCTGATATTGAGGCGCAGTTTTCCCGCAATATCGGCGCGCGTCCAACGACGTGCCTCGCGAGCTCGCTGTAATTGATTTCCGACGTTGGTAACTTCTGTTTTATTTACTCCCGAACGCCCTTCTGAGCGGGGGGGAGGCGAAAGAATTGCGGATGATATGAGTTCTACCGTTGGAGTAGAAAGGTCAGATGATTGGTTGTTCATTGGTTCTACGTATGCGGACCGCCAAGGATACTGCGGTAGGAAAGTTTAGGGTCGAGATCTGGAAATAGCCTATCAGTGTTGGAGTCGGTAGGCATCCAGACGACGGATGGCAAGGACGAGGAAGGTAAGGATGAACAGGAGATAGTAAGCCACATCGGCACTGTCGAAGACCCCCCGCATCAGGTTGTCATAGTGACGCACTAGAGATAGGTAGGCGAGTACCCCCCCGGCCTGTTCCGCTGAGGTCCAATCAACGACCCAAAGCAGGAGCAGGAGCCCGAAGCTACCCACTGCGGCAAGTGTTGGTACCGCCGTCAGGGTCGAGATGAACAGCCCCGCCGCCGCGAAGCTTGCCGTGAGCAAGACCAACCCCATCCCCCCCGTTACCAGCAATCCAAAGTCTAGGTTGCCACCAGTCAGCAGCGACAACGGCATGGTGACGGCCAGGCCCACTAAGACCCCAACAAAACCGAGAATGCCTAGGTATTTTCCCAACACGATGGCGGTCATGGAAATCGGCGAGGAAAGCAGCAGGGTTAGGGTCTGAGAGCGTAGTTCTTCGCTCATGACGCGCATGGTAAGCAGGGGCATCACCAGCATCAGCACGATGGCGGCGTCGCCGAAGAGTTGTCCAGCGATAAATTCAGTGGAGCCGGGCGCGCCCTCTAGGGTCGCGAGTTCTGCTTGATGCTGAAGGAAATAGTCGAGATGGGCGAGGAACATCCAGGCCAGGATCGCCTCCACTACGCCCAATACCGACCAGGCCAGGGGGGAAAAAAATAGGCTACGCAATTCGCGGCCAGCGATGATCAAGGCCTTCATGCTGCTGCCTCCAGGGGGGCAGATGCTTTCTCTCCCTCGGTGGGGAGCTGATTGGTGTTATGGGTAATGGCCACGAAGACCTCCTCCAAGGTGGAGCGTTCCGGGGTGAGTTCGTACAGCCCCCAACTGTTGGTGACGGCGTATTCGGCCAGGGCCTCGGCGGGGCTGTTGCCGAGTCGATGGCGTAGGCGCAGGCGGCCGTCTTCCAAGGTTTCGGTTTGGAGCACGCCGGGCATTGTCCCCAAGACCTCCAGTGGGGGAGGGCGACGTAGGCCCACGATCAGTGCGGAGGTTTCTAGGTGTTGGGTCAGTCCTTCCATGGTGTCTGAGGCCACCAGGCGGCCCTGGTGGATGATCTGGACGCGGTCGCAGGTGGCCTGAACGTCGGGCAGGATGTGGGTCGAGAGGATGATCGCGTGTTCCGTGGCGAGTTTACGTACCAACGCACGGATCTCGCGCATTTGCAGGGGGTCAAGACCCACCGTAGGCTCGTCCAGGATCACCACGGCTGGGGAGTGAAGGATGGCCTGGGCAATGCCCACTCGTTGCTGGTAGCCCTTGGATAGGTTGCCGATGAGTCGTCCACTGACCCCGGTCAATCCGCAACGCTCTTTGGTCTGAGCCAGGGCGGCCGTAATGCGACGCTTGGGTACTCCACGTAGGCGGGCGCAGTAGTCCAGGTATTCGTTCACGGTGAGTTCGCGGTAGAGGGGAGGGCGCTCGGGTAGGTAGCCGAGTGCGGTCTTGGCCGCGCGTGGTTCGTCGAGTAGGTCATGGCCGTCGATGAGGACCCTTCCCGCCGACGGCGCGAGGCAACCCGCTATTACCTGCATGGTGGTGGATTTCCCCGCCCCGTTGATGCCAAGGAATCCCAGAACCTCTCCCCTCGCCACCTGGAAACTCACATCGGTTACCGCGCACAGCGGTCCGTAGTAGCGGTAGAGATGTTCTACATCCACCAAGGCTCGATCAGCCACGCTCCCCCCTGCCCATGCCTAAGTTTTTCAAAGTGTTAGTTGCTGCCTAGCGCGCTTTTCTCCCCTCTCCCTCCGGGAGAGGGGCTTTTTCGTTTCTCAC
>CAUYTY010000066.1 GCA_963575655.1 Gammaproteobacteria bacterium
GATTTATATTGACTGTGGTGGGTGATGAGGAGGTTTCCGATAAGGTCTATTGATTGGCGGCTTAGTTTACTCTGCACGTGTGACAAAAAACTATCGAGTTCTTGGCTTGCTCGAATAGGACACGATAATCTGGTATTGGGCTGGCAGTCACGATGAATATGAGCTGTTATTGATAAATAAATGAGTAAAAAATCGAAACCGCCCAGCAAGTCGCTGAATCGGACGCGCGCTCTAGGGATAGTTCTAAATGGTTTTGAGTTTCAACGCGCGCACCGGTTAGCTTATCGTTTAGCCGTTTTATGAATTGCGCATTGCAACTCCTTTTGAGCATATTTCTGCTTGCCGGCCTGTCCGGCTGCATGCCATCTAATAACGTCGTGCGAATTACCGAGACCGAGGCCGCGGCACCAGACATCAACCGCTCTGTGGTCATATTTGGAATTGGCGTAGAGGGTGCTTGGGAATATCTGCGGTTTGCCATCGTGCTTGACGAATACGACACAGAGCGCCAGTCCATAACTGGAAACTGTTGGCGCTACAACAAAATGGAAGCCTCTGTGCCGAAAGATTCAAAGGCTGTGCAACGTTTTGCCTTTGAAGTTGAACCGGGCTACTACTCGTTTAGCGGCTTTAACGCAGTAAAGCTTATTGGCCCGGGTACGTTTTTGGCACCCGCAGGACAGATTGTTTACCTTGGTGACTTCATCTACTCTGGCGAGCGCACGATTGTTCTTCGCCGCAGCGACGACACAATGAAAAGAGAAGTGCTGAAGGAGTATCCAAGCTTGATCGACAAAATCACTTTTGCCAAAGCCATTTCTGTTGCAGCGCCCAAGATATTTTTATGCACACCATGAAGACGGTTAACCCTGCGTCCACCGGACGTTGCGTGATAAAGCCGAGCAACGCCGGTGACCTCCACGTTGTTGCGCCGAGAAAAAGCTCGGCGTATCTTGTAGGGTGAAAGTTCCTGTCGGGAAAGGGCTAGCTACCCACCCGTATCGAATGTTGCTCTCATTGCGGAGCGGGGTAACCAATAGACCTTATCGGAAACCTCCTCATCACCCACCACAGTCAATATAAATCATGAGGTTGCGTTGTCCGGCAGAGCTAGGTAGGGGGTTTCCGATAAGGTCTATTCAACAAGCCATCAAAAATGCGGGCCATATTCTGGAATATTTACCCCCTTATTCACCAGATTTCAATCCCATCGAACATAAGTGGGCGCAATTAAAGGCGATTGACAAAAGAGAACGCCGTACTACCGAGGAAGTCTTCGCAAATTATGCGTAATCATTTTATGGTGGCTTTGCTATAGCATAATAGAGTGAATTTTATGGACCTGTTTACGGTTCGTGACCTACGGGAACGTACCGGTGAGTTGATCCGAGATGCCGAGGCGGGCAAGCTTTCTCTGGTGACCAAGCATGGGCAGCCGATTTTTGTAGCAGTACCGCTGGATGAACAGATGATCCAGGCCGGGTTGCCTGGCGTTCGCCATGCGGCTTTACGAAGAAGAGGTGCTGAGTCTCGGTAAAGCCGCGCGGCTTGCCCGGTTGTCACTGGAAGCTTTCATCGAGAAACTCGGTGCGGCGGGTATCCCGGTCGTTCGTTACGACACCCAGGAACTTGATAGCGAACTGGCTGCGCTTGGCTAAACGCATCGTCACCAACGCGGGGCCACTGATCGCGCTCGCGCGGATTGAGCGGCTGAATTTGTTACCCAAGTTGTTCGCAGAAATTGTTGTTCTCCGACCGGTGGTCGAGGAGTGCACGGCGTTTCCCCGGAAATAGGGTGCCGCCGCCATCGCCCAGGCGGTGAAGGATCGGGTATTCACCCTACAGACGGTTAAAGGATTGGCGGTTGGTGACGCACCCCCCTTCTTTGGGATTTGGGGACTGGGGGGAATAGAGATATCCAACCAACCTAAACTCCCGGTGTTGTTGGGCGGCAAAAACGGGAGGGGGGTTTGCCGGCCCCCCGGGGGCGGGGTGGTGGGGGGTGGTGGTATTTCGGGTGTGTCTTCTCCAAATCAAAATTAAAAAAATATCAAAAAAACCCCAATTCCCCCCCATACAAAACACGCGCCCCCCCACCCCCCCCCCCCCCCCCCCCCCCCCCGGGGGGGGGGGGGGGGTGTGCCCCCCCCCCCCCCCGGGTGGGGGGGGGGGGGGGGGGGGGGGGCAAGTAGGTGGCAACTTGGGTTATATATTACGCGAGCGTTGGACCGGGAAATGGCATGAGATAATGATATGCCAAAGCGGCTCCTCTACGCGATGCGGATGATGCGTTAATATTCTCCCAACCGTCCAGCGAGAGATACCGGAAAACGACCGCTCTGATCGGGGGAACCGAGAAGTGAAAGGATCTGGCGGATCTGAGGCTGTGAATTGGGGCGGGGAGTAATCGCACCGGTAATTTGCCAAATCCCTTGAGAATTTAACCAAAGCTGGCCTTGAACCTGTACCGGTCCACTGCGATCGGTAATCTTGCCATGCAGAATGCGGTGGGAGTGTCCAGAACCACTCGGAGGTAAAGAACCAGTAGCATTTCGTGAGGTTGGTCCCGTGACATTGGCTTCAATACCGCCCTTATTGGCGACTTCTCCTCCCCTCTTCCCTTTGACATTCCCCTTGATACCATCCTTGGAGGCGCCAGCCTCGTTGGGCGTCGCAGGAGAATTGCCTGCGGGGGCCTCCTCAACAATATTCAACGTCTCCAATATAACCAAAAAGTCTCCGAGAGGAATCGGTGGCTTGCCCTCCCAGGCAATATTTTCGAAGGCCACCTGTCCCGCAAGATCAAAATTAGTAGAGGTCCCTTTGAGGTGATCTAAATCAATCCCGAGCCACCCCCCGAAATTTACCACGGTTGGCCGCCATAAAGGTTCCAGGGCACTTACCCGCAATCGAGCGTGCAAATCCGTGAGATAGGGGTGACCTAGGATCGTAATCCCTGCACGGGTGTGTGCTTTACTCTCATCGGGATTATGGAAGGCTACATCAAATCCCAATTTGCCCATTATCAAATCCCATGGACGTAATGCCCAGGTAACCGACTCGAAGCGCCAATTATTCCACCCAATCAATGCCGCACCTCCAGCAAAGGCTGTTCCTTCCGCACCATAGACTCGAATCTGTCCGGGCAATGGTTCAACCCAAGTCAGAATGCGTGTAACCGGGAGTTGCAATACGAGAGAACCTAGGTAACCCAACAGTCCCAGAAAAACCAGTATTCGAGTACTCACCCTGATCAAGTTCCACCTCCTACCAATACTAAACGGGCATTAACCCGTCCCGGTGTAGCCTGACGGTCGATCACCAAACTTTCGGGGGCCACACCCTGGGTTTTACCCAATTCAGTGAGCCAGGGGATCAGGGGATCAAAGGCGATATCGTTCAACCAAACTCGTACTTTATCCTTACCCTCTGGTTCTACTCGATTAAGCCCCGCCCCCATTCCCGCCGCTCGCGCACTTCGATCTACCAAGGCGAGTAGCGAGCCACCTGTCTGCTTCTCCGCTACCATCGCTATACCTCGCAAAGGACCAACCTCAAGGGCAGCCTGTACCATCCAAGCCACCTGAATCCGTTCCTCGGTAACGGTTTGGCGTAGGGTCCGCAGGTGAGCATAAAAAGGCTCCCAGACCACAAGAAAAAGAGTTGCAGCGAGAATTACCCCCGCCCCCAAAGTTACCATGATGCGTTCTTGCGAGGACAATTCTTCCCACCAGGTATTCATCGTTCTGTCCAATATTTAGGTGGAGAAATAGAACTGGTTTAGTTAATCCAAATTGCTGCCTAGCGCACTTTTCTCTCTTCGCCCAAAGAGAGGGGCTTTTTTACATCGTTCCCACGCTCCGCGTGGGAATGCATCCCGCGACGCTCCTGCGTCGCGTATTGGTGGGGATCACGAACAAGCCGGAAGTCATCGCGGTATATGACCTATGGAATGGAATCACTACAATGGATGTGCCGTGTTTCGAGACACGCGACGCGGGAGCGTCGCGGAATGCATTCCCACGCGAAGCGTGGGAACGATGAAACGCGCTTTTCTCTCCTCGCCCAGAGAGAGGGGCTTTTTCGTTTCTCAGCGCATAGGTGGCATTGAGTTAAGTAGCTCGCCCATTAAGAAGAGCGGTTACGATCCTTTTTTAGTTCAAGATGATTGGCCACACAGCAGCGCACAGTGGGCGGGCTAATTGGCTTGGTCACATAATCCACGGCACCGGCGTCAGACCATTTGGTTTCAGCCTGTTTCTCACCAAGACCGGTGACAAAAATTACCGGAATCTCGTTCGTTTCCGAATACTGTTTGAGGTGAGCGCAGACCTCGTAGCCATTCATGCCCGGCATCATCACGTCGAGTAGGATCAGGTCGGGGCGTGTATCGCGGGCCAACTCTATTGCCTGAGCGCCATCCAGCGCGACGGTAATATCGTAGTCATCCTCAAGGATTTCTATCAGAATCTCGAGATTGATTGGTTCATCATCAACAATCAGGATCTGGCCATTGCTGGTAGTGGTCATGAGTTTGATTCCTGTGATGGTAAACCAGCCGTAAGCGTGGCAAGAGCATTTTCTGCGCCACGAAAGTCAAAGCGTTCGAGATGGGTCGCGAGCGTGTTTAGATGAGAATCAAGATTACAACCAACCAGTGCCTCCCGTAGCGGTATGACCGCTTTGCGCGCCTTGGCACTATTTTTGGCCAACAGGGTTTGCAATTCGGCGATGAGCCGATTTAGCTCGTCGCGGTGAATAATCGGAATGACGGACAATGGCTGCGGGAGTTCCGACGCGGCCACTGCAGGGGTTATCCGTGCCGCCGCTGCCAAGGCAATGAGTAGTTCAATCTTGAGCGCGTCGACCAATGACCGTACATCATCAGTGTGCGTGTTGAGCAAGGCGGTTTCTAGTGCTGCCGCCGCTTTGGTCAGAGCCGCCGCCTCCAGCGTGGCAGCAATGCCCTTGAGGGTGTGAGCCAACCGCAACAACTCATCAAACCGGCCTTCGCCAACCAGCCGCTCGAATTCCGTTGGTGCGTTGCCAAAGCTTTTATGGAAGCTAACCAATACTTTCCGTACTACCCCTCGCTTACCGTTCATCCGCGCCACCGCCGCAGCAAGGTCAAAGGGGGGAAGAAAATCGGGAAAATCCGGTGGCGGAGTGATTACCACGGGCGGTGGTGGTAGTGGCTCAGTGGGTGGTTTGAGCCGATCCGCTTCTGCCGTCGTTTTACGTGGCGTAATCCAGCGAGTCAAGGTTTCGATCAGATCTGTCGGAACAATCGGCTTGGTGATATGGTCATCCATTCCAGCCAGTAGGCAACGTTTCCGCTCGGTTTCCATGGCATGGGCGGTCATGGCGATGATCGGCAAATGGATTGCGCCGAGACGTTCTCGGATCCGCCGGGTTGCTTCCAGGCCATCCATTTCTGGCATCTGGACATCCATCAATACCGCATCATAGTTAATGTCTCCCTCGAGCACTTTGGTTACCGCTTCTCGTCCATTCACGGCAAGATCGACTTGTGCCCCCGCATCGGTTAGAAATTCGATGGCGATCTGTTGATTGATTTCATTATCCTCGGCCAAAAGAATTCGTGCCTCGCGCAGTTCGCGTGAAGTCATCACCACGGGCGCCAATTGATTGATATGCGAGGACCGCTCACTTTTCACTAAGAGAGTGGTAATAGTTTCCAGTAATAGCGACTTCTCAATCGGTTTGATCAGGAAGGCGCCGATACCGAGATTGACTGCTTCGGCCATGATTTCGTCATGACGATAATAGGCGCTGTTCATAATGATATGCGGTTTTTTCGTAACTTCTTCGCTAGCCATGATGGCCTTGGCTGTAGCCAATCCGTTTGGCTCCGGCATTTGCCAATCGAGTAGGATGAGGTCAAAGGGGGCATTGTCCGCCGCAGCATGACGGAGGGCGGCTAACGCTTCCAATCCACCCGTAGCGGTTTGAACCTGCATCGACCACGAGATCAGCATCGAGGAAAGTATCTCCCGCGCCATTGCATTATCATCGACCACCAACACTCTGGGATTAGATTGTAACTGTGCTACGATTGGCGCCTCACCATCGCACTGTCGATAAATACCAAAGGCGGCGGTAAAGGAAAAGGTACTACCAACCCCCGGTTCACTCTCAACCTTAATTGCTCCCCCCATCAACTCGACAATTCGCTTGCTGATGGCAAGACCAAGGCCCGTGCCGCCGAAACGGCGGGTGGTCGAGGCATCTGCTTGATTGAACGATTGAAAGAGTCGTGATTGCTGCTCCAGCGTTAACCCAATTCCGGTATCGTGTACCGAGAATGAAAGATCTATTTCAGTCTCCCGTTGTTCAACTACCGTAATCGATAGTACAACCTCTCCGCGCTCGGTGAACTTGATCGCATTATTAATGAGATTCAATAGCACTTGCCCCAATCGCAACGAGTCACCAATCAGGTATGACGGTACATTAGGGGCAACGTGAAAGAGTAGTTCCAGGTGTTTCTCCGAGGCGCGCATAGCGATCACGTTAGCCACACCGTCGAGAACGGATTTCATATTGAAGTTGATGGCTTCAATGGAAAAATTTCCTGATTCGATCTTTGAGAAATCAAGAATATCGTTAATGATATTTAATAGGGAAGTGGCGGAGGATAGGATCTTTTGAAGGTAATCCTTCTGTTTATGGTCTTGGCAGGACTTGAGTGCTAATTGACCTAGGCCAATTACGCCATTCATCGGGGTGCGGATTTCATGGCTCATGTTGGCCAGAAACAATGCCTTGGCCTCGGTGGCGGCCTCCGCGCGTCGTTTTTCTGCTTCGAGGGCGACTTGTTTCTCTTTTAGGATAATTTGGTTTTCTCGAAGTTCCCGGACGTGCCGGGCTGAGCGGCGCATATGCATAATCACGCCCCCCACGAACAAGAGCACAGCGACACCGGCAATGAATATCGCAACCTTGATCTGGTGAACATCTTGTTTGATTCTGTCGATTTCCTCAAGCTGGTCAATGACGTGAACTGTCATGCCCTCGGCGGTTTCGGCTCGGGTTGTTATAAGATAGGGATGAGGCGAACCATCGAAGCGGAACATCCGGGTAGCGCGAAAATTATTCCATGGCGTTATATCGAGTTTCGGGAAATAGCGCTGTTTGTAACGAAACTCGCGCGCCTCGGGCGAAAGTTCCATCAGGCGGTTTTCCGGTAGGGCATGCATGACCAGAGCGGGGCGGCGTGCCATGATGATGATTCCATACTCATCCGTCACGAATGAGTCGGTACTGCCGAGCAATGGAGAGAGTTTGACGAGATCGAGCTTGATAACGACCACCCCCATTACCCGTTCTCCTACCATTATCGGTGCGGAAAAATAAACGCCGAGAACTCCGGTGGTACGTCCAACTGCAAACTGATGTCCGAGATTTCCTTCCATGGCCATTTTGAAGTAGTCACGGTCGCGAAATCGAGTACCAAGAAGGGTCTGTGGTTGGTTAAAATTACTGGTAGCGATACAATCGCCAGCAATATTGAGGATCCATGCAATATCGACGCCAAATTGACCGGCCTCTTTTGCCAGTTGACGAGAGAGTGATACCAATTCAGGGTGGGACAGGAATACCGCTGCCTTTTCCTTAACATTGGCTGTAGGGGGAATCGCCTCGCTGCTGTAGGTACGCACAGCGTTGGCCACTTCCTCATCGGTGGATATATGAATAGGTAGGGCGTGTAGAAAGGCGAGACTGCGATGCAGATTGTAGCTAAGGGCGTCGGCATGTTCGTTGATCATAATGCCATGCGCCTCGACCAAGGCGTCGACCCGCATGGTGACCAACCGATTTCCACCGACCCAAACCAATCCACTCCACGCGCCCAGGAGTAGCCCAGTTACCAAGATATGTCGGATAAAGTAGCCCAACCAGGCATGACGCCACATGGATTCAATCCTCACACAAACCTGTCGTTGATGTCCCATTGGCCCAAGTATCTGGCCGAAAATTATTGATGGTTGCTAGTCATTAGTCGAGCGGTGAGCGAAGTGGTAGCCATTTTAATTAGCTACGACTCATTCCATCCATGAAACTCTAACGTTGGTGGCTTTTACTTGTTTGCACTGCGGATCTGAATATGCGCTGCGACCGTTTCTCCCTGGGCGCGTGCGGAACGAATCTCTACCTCTAGACCGGTATCCGTCAGAGATTGTTTAAATCGATCCAAGAGTTGCAGATCTTTGAGGGAAAGTTCCAATTCGATGCTGCCATCCTTATAACGCAGGGTGTGCAATTCCATTCCTTCGGTCTTTTCAAAGACGGGGGCGGCGTGCACCAATAGACCGAGGAGGCCGGTGGTTCCTGTTTCGGGCTGGGTGCGCAGGGCATTTAGGCGCTGCTCCATTTGGATGCGCGGATTGACCACCTTTCGCGCCTCTGGAAAGGCCCGAAGGTAGATCTCACCCATGCGGCTGCGCAAGGCGATGTCTTCGGCGGCGAGTCGTTGCTGCTCTAGCATTAGGTCAACAAACTGCAACGCACCAAAAACCAGTAACAGGATCGCAGCCGTGCGCCATGGTCGCCACAGGCGGCCTAGTTGCTCATGGCGACCGTAGGCCCCTTGGAGCAGATCAATGGCCTCTTCAGGACGATAACCCTCCATCAATAGGGACAGTACCCCATTCGGACAGGGCAAGTCCTCCACGGGGAGTGCTAAAGGAGGCAAGGGCGGTGGCAACGGGGATAGTCGCGAGGACGACGATGTGGAGAGATTTGAAGGGATTAATGGTGGCTCGGGGCTCGCCACCCGTACTCCAAGTGGCGCTTCACCGACCTGTCCCAGGGCGATGGGTAGCCAATCCGGGTCAAGGGCAAACCCCGATTGGGGTCCGGTACGCAATATGGTTGCGTTCATTTCCCGTAGCAAGGACCAGGTCCCAGCTGCCAGGGGCAAGGCCAGGGTGTCCGGTACCAGGGCGTGTGGGGCGATCCCCGCCTCTCCGAGTGCCGCTAACCAGGCATCCATACGCGCACGGGTTACCACCGCGACCGCCACCGCAGGAGCATCATCTCCAGTAGCAGCAGTGGCATGACCCAACGCGAAGTGCAAGGTCTCGACATCTGCTGCTAGGTATTCTTCCAAGACGTAAGGTACAGCCTGGAGTAGACGGTCGCGTTTGCGAGTCGGAACCGTCGCTTCAAGCAGCAGCACTTCCGCACCGGCAACGAACACTACCACCCGTCGCCCACTCGCAAGTGCAGCCGCCTCGGTCAGTGCCCCGCCGCCGTTATCCCCATCGTTGGTACGCCAGACGGCCTCTCCGGGTGAGGGGTGGTCGAGGCGTAGATAGAGGGTACCGGCCATCAGGGCAGCCGCCGCCAGAGGTTAGACAGAAGATTACGCAGGCATCGAGGATTCAATAGGTTCAACTAGCAAAGGCCCCAGGAAAGTACCAGGAATAGAACAATACCAGTCCTCCGAAGACAATGCGATACCAGGCAAAGGCAGAGAAATCGTGGCGACCGATGTAGACCAACAAGGCACGCACGACTACCAAGGCACTGAAAAACGCGACCACGAAGCCCACGGAGAATAACGGAATATCCGCCAACGAGAGGTCGCCACGGCTCTTGTAGAGGTCGTAGAGGGTGGCGGCAAACATTGTGGGAATCGCCAGGAAGAAGGAAAACTCGGTAGCCGCGCGTCGTGACAATCCAAACAGGAGGCCGCCGATAATGGTTGCCCCCGCACGGGAAGTGCCAGGGATGAGAGCGAGACACTGGGCACACCCCACCATTAAGGCGTCGCGCCAACCCATGTCGTCTACTTCCTCGACGTGGATCTTATGGATGCGGCGTTCTACCCAGAGGATGGCTATTCCCCCCACAACCAAGGCCAGCGCCACGGTAACTGGGCTAAACAAATACACCTTGATCGTCTTGTGGAACAGAAAACCCAGTATCGCCGCGGGGAGAAAGGCCACGGCTAGATTGAACAGAAAACTCACCGCGCGGGAATCACCCTTCAATGCCGCTGGTACCACGACCAAACGCCCTTGGTAATGCCAAAGCACCGCCAGAATAGCCCCAAGCTGAATAAAAACTTCAAAGGTATCCGCACGCGGCCCGGTAAATCCTAAC
Organism: Gammaproteobacteria bacterium; assembly: GCA_963575655.1. Classification (NCBI taxonomy): domain Bacteria; kingdom Pseudomonadati; phylum Pseudomonadota; class Gammaproteobacteria; species Gammaproteobacteria bacterium. The sequence continues at coordinate 10,132 of CAUYTY010000066.1, forward strand.
AAGTTACCAGTAATGATCAGGTGACCCGTACTAGAGATTGGTAGAAATTCGGTAATCCCCTCGACGAGACCGAGGATAATAGCATTCAGGTAAATCGTTAGTTCCACAAAGGCTCCAGAGATAGGGTAATATAAATAGCTATCAGAACGACGCTAAAGTAATCAATCTTACCAACAACACGCTATCAGGTACCTGATGAATGTTGAGAAGTTTCGACTCGGACACCACTCCCCGGAGGAGGAGATGGGGGCGCAGAATGGGATAAACTTGCCGGTGACTCGGGTGGAGTCGTTGAATTATCCGGTGTTTTCGCACCTTCGTGCATCGCTTGGCGAAAGCCACGAATAGCGGCGCCTAGATCGGAACCCACGTTGGCCAGTTTCTTGGTGCCAAACAGGAGCACCACGATCACAAACAACAACAATAACTCGCTAAAACCAATACCAGAAAGTCCCATACTTACCTCACATAGTATTCAACCACGGGGATCGGTCCAACCGATCCGGGCAGAAAAAAGAAACTATTGCCAGCAAACAAAAAACGCCGGTCAGCGACGCCAAAATTTAGGGAGGAAGAGCAGCAGAACCGGAAATATTTCCAACCGCCCCATTAACATCGTGATCGCAAGCAACCACTTGGCGGTATCGTTGATACTACCGAACCCGGTTGCCGTGGCCCCGAGGCCCACCCCCGTGTTGTTTATGCACCCCCCTACCGATCCGAACGATGTTACCAGGTCAAGTCCTGTGGCTACTAGGGCCAACGAGAAAACTCCGTAGCTAAAAATATATAGAAAATAGAACCCCCACACCGCATTGGCCACGCGATCATCCACTAAGCGATCACCGAACTTGATGGCAAGATGCGCACTTGGATGGATGAGGATGCGTGCCTCACGCATACTGAATTTGTAGAGGAGTAGGAGGCGAATGACCTTGATCCCCCCCCCAGTTGACCCCGCGCACCCCCCCACGAAGCTCCCGGACAAAAGCAGCAACGGCGCCAACGCCGGCCAATCAGTAGGATAACCGCGAGTCACCAGTCCATTGTTGGCAACAATGGATGGACCCTGAAAGAAGGCGTGGTAAAGCGCCTTCCAGAAGGGGAAGGTGCCTGCGGACCAAAGAATAACGAAGGTGAGGACAATAATCACCCCCATTATCCAGGCATATAGGATGAACTCTGGGTCATTGACGTAGGCCCGGATGCTACGACCGCGCCACGCCAAAAAGTGTAGAGCGAAATTTACCCCCGCCACCAGGGTAAAGAACCCTGCTACTATTTCAATTGCCCCGCTATGGTAATAACCAATGCTGGCATCGTGGGTTGAGAATCCCCCCAAAGATAGGGTGGAGAAGGCGTGACAGACAGCATCGAAGGGACCCATCCCGGCCCCCCAGAAAGCGAGGGCGCAAGCGAGGTTGAGCCCTACGTAGAGGTACCAAAGGTGTTTGGTGGTTTCAATGAAGCGGATGATGAGCTTTCCTTCCTTCATTGGACCTGGAGTCTCGGCACGGTAGAGCTGCATCCCTCCGATACCGATTACGGGAACCAGGGCAACCCCCATCAGTACGATACCCATACCCCCAATGAAACAGAGTTGATGGCGGTAATAGTTGACCGCATGAGAAAGATGGTCAACGCGCGAGATCACACTTGCACCAGTAGTGGTCAGTCCCGAGACCGACTCGAAGAAGGCGTCTACGGGGGCCATTTGGAGCTGCTCCGAAAGCATCAGGGGTAGTGCCCCTAACGCACTGAACAACAACCAGAACAGGGGCAATATTAGCAACCCGTCGCGACGACTCAGGTCCGGTTTATGGCCAGAGGCTAGCGACCGGCATAGCAGACCAATCCCAAAGAGGATGACGAAAGCTCGCGCAAAGGACAGTACCTCCCCATCTCCATACCACTCTCCCACAATGATGGGGGGTAGCATGGAGACGCTGAAGATCATGCTCAGCATTCCGGTTAGGTAGAGGAGGTTTGGAAAACGCATGGAGGAGGTGGTAGGTGTGTGCCAAGGCGCTTGAGGTCCGCACTAGAGACCAACGGGGCATGCTATGGGAGTCGATACCCTTTGTGTTATTTACCGTAAAGAAACGGAGACTGAATTAATCAATACTTGACCTTTGAACATGATAATCCATACCACGTGCACATGGGTATGTTACCCGCAACGCGAAGGTTTCGCGTACCATCGGGAATTTACAACATTGGTTCGCAAAGTCATTCTGTCCATGGATGATCGATGGGATGGCTTAACGGAGAGCGAAGTGTCTAATAATCTGGATGTCCAAACTTGTCCGGGTTCTTAGAAGCAGAAGAGGGCGATCAACTGAGGTCTTTGTGTAACTCAAGCGGCTACCAATCCACCATTCGCTTAGGTGAATTTTCGTGATCTGAATTCTACGTCCCGGTATTCGCTCACCGGATAAGAATGTGGCCTCAGTGTCCGAGACCACATTATGGTGTAGCTTGAGAAATTCGTCGATCGGAGTCTACATTTTGTAGGTTGCCCACAGATAAAATGTACGGCCTGACAGCGGCAGGTCATTGGGGATATAGGCTACTTTTCTGCCCAGGTCGTAAATGCTGGGGTCAAACGCATTTGAATCAAACAGATTGCGTACCAAGGCGGTAAGTTCCCAGTGCTGTTTATCGGTGCCAGTGCGCAAAGTAACGTCCACTAGGTTGTAACTGGGGACCGTGGCGCGTGTATCGCCGACGGTGCGCTTCGTCTTCCCTGTCCAATTAATTTGTGGGCTGAACAACCAACCGTTGGGAAAACGCCAGTCTGTACGAGCGTAGAATTGGTTGTGAGGTGTGAGACCTGCATCGGCCCTGTTTACAGGGTCAATGGAGCTCTGGTGGGCGTAATTTCCCGTTAGCCGTAGATTACGACCAATATCCCAGGTGGTTTCCAATTCCATGCCTTCTCCATCCTGACGACCGGTATTGGTGAAGGTGGCGCCAACCAGGGTAATGACATCTTCAATTTTGTAGCGGAAGAGGTTTAGGTTGATTTGAGTATCACGGTGTGCCTGCCAGGAGAATGCCGCCTCAATGGTGCGCACGGTTTCCGGTTTTATATTTGGATTGCCGCCGCCCACTGGGTTAATACCGTACTGATCATTGAAGGACGGGGCACGGAAGGCCTTTCCGTAGAGGAGTTTTGCGGTCAGATCGAGAGAAACATCCCAGACCAGAGCCAGGCGTGGATTGGTGGTTCCGCCGAAGTCAGAATAGAGATCGCGTCGCAGGCCAGCCGTTAGGATCCAATCACGAGCAAAGTTCCACTCGTCCTGAATATAGAAATAGTCGAGATTACGTCGGTGCGGTAATATATGCGACTGTCGGTTGTAGTAGTCGGTCACTGCGCCGCTGGTGAATTCCAGATCGGGGCTTGGTGGACCGGCGGTCAGGAGGTAGTTTTTGTGGGTACCGGTCTCGTAGAGATTCAGATCATCGTGACCGGTACCAAAACGCAGATTATGGTGGATGAGACCTGAATAGCTAGCAAAGGTGGATAGCCGTAATTGGTATTGGTAACGAGTGGGTCCACCGATCATGCCGTTAGGGAATGTGCCGTTAAGGTTAGAATAACCCGGTGGGAAAATCTGGAAGTAGGCCGTTTCACTGTAATGGAGATAGCTGCCGGTGAAACCAATCCCCCAATCACGAGAGAATTGCGGATCTGTCCAGGAAATATCGGCGATAATGCGCTCGCTTTTCTCGCTACCTATCGGGTCGAGAGCAGACGCAATACCTGCCCCCGATTGGAGATTGTCACGTAGTTTATAGCTGGTGCGCAGTCTCCATTTGTCATAACCAAAGTCAAGGCTACCGTCCACAGCATCATAACCGTTGTTCACCGATCCTGGCGCCAGGGAAGGATTGGTGGAACCAGTAAATCTATCCTGGGTAATGGTTTCCTTGATGCCGTCGGTGCTACCGACGCGTAGATAGGCAGCGATATTCACCGGCCCCAATTGGCCGCCATGTTGAACCCAAGTGTCCCACGTACTGCTAGAACCGGCACGTATACCGAATTCCGTTCCCGGCGTGTCGACTGCTGTCTTGGTAATGATATTGATAACGCCAGCAAAGGCGTCAGCCCCATAGAGCGCGGAACCCGGGCCACGGATAACTTCAATACGGGCCACATTTTCCAGTGGTAGGCCACCCCAACTCTCTCCTTTATCGCCGCGATACAGGTCGTTGACTGGAATTCCATTTTGTAGCACCAGTACCTGGGGATTGGTCGGGTTACCGGCGATGCCACGAATCGCATAGGTCGAGAAATACATCCCGGCGGTGTGAGCGACATGTAGGCCTGGTACGGTTTTCAACGCTTCGTCGAGATCCCGAGCACCCATGGCCTTAATATCTTCAGCGGTGATTATGCTGGCCACGGCCGGGGCACGACGCAAGGACTGCTGATTGCCGGTAGCGATGCTGACGGTGGCTTTATTACCATAGGCAAGCACCAAATCTTCATCTTCCTCAAGCGTCTGTGCGACAGCGAGGGTAGTCGAGAACAGTAGCACTGAAGTGAGCAGTCGATTAGTAACATGAATGCGCTTCATGGCTTAACCTGTGGTGAAATTAGATAACCAAAATTGCCACCTATGCGGTGAGAAACGAAACAAACTCCTCTCCCAGCAGGAGGGGGTAGAAAAATGTGTTAGGCAGCAACTTGGGTTAGGTAATAAAGTTGCTACCGCGCTATCCATCTCTTGTAATCGTTCACTCCCTTTTCGTCGGAAAAGGGATATGAGCGGTTATCCATTCTCCAGGGGAATTGGTTCTGATCTCTTTTCCCTTATCAGCCGCCGTACCATCACAAAGAATACCGGGACGAATAATACTCCGAGTACGGTAGCACCAACCATTCCACCCATTACGCCGGTGCCAATGGCGTGACGGCTATTGGCGCCGGCACCGCTAGAGATCGCCAGTGGCAATACCCCGAAGATAAATGCAATCGAGGTCATGAGGATCGGTCGGAAACGTAGACGGCACGCTTCTAATGTAGCCTCCATCACCCCTTGGCCACGCTGGTGCAAGGTATTGGCAAACTCGATAATCAGGATGGCATTTTTAGCAGAGAGACCGATAACCGCGATCAGCCCAACTTTGAAATAGACATCATTCTCTAGGCCCCGTAACCAGGTAAAGCCAAGGGCACCGAGTACCCCAAGGGGGACAACCATTATTACCGCCGCCGGGATTGACCAACTCTCATACAATGCCGCGAGCGATAGAAACACCACCAGCAGAGAAAGTCCGAAGAGAATCGGCGCCTCCTGACCAGAAAGGATCTCCTGAAATGAAGCCCCCGACCACTCGTAACCAATGCCATTCGGGATATCTTTCTTGATGATCCTCTCCATTGCGGCCATGGCCTCGCCAGAACTATGGCCGGGTGCAGCGCCACCATTAATCTGGATAGCACTGTAACCGTTGAAGTGATCAATCGCCGGTGGCGCCAGTACCCAACTCGTGGTAACGATGCTACTCAATGGAACCATCTCATCGAGATTACCGTTGTTGCTGGGCAGATAATAACGGCTTAGGTCCTCGGGACGACTACGATAATCCGCGTCGGCCTCCAACATTACCTTTAGCACACGACCTTGATAGTTAAAGTCATTGGCGTAGACCGGCGCGAGCATCAGACGAATCGCATCGTGGATATCCGCAAGCGAGAGTTTCATCGCCTGGGCTTGGAGGCGGTCAACATGAAGGTGCACCTCTGGCGCGTCTTCGAGTTGATTGGGGCGTACCCCGGCGAGTAATGGTTCCTTGGCCGCTGCTCCGAGTAGCGTATTGCGTGCTTGCATGAGTTGGTCGTGACTGAGTCCCGCCCGATCCTCTAAACGGAAATCGAAACCACCGAAACGACCTAGGCCCCGAACGGTCGGCATATTAATCACAAAGAGGCGCGCCCCTTTAATGCTTTGCAGGGCGCCATTGGCCCATCCGATAAAGGCGTTGATCTGTTCACTAGGTTGAGTGCGTAAGTTCCAATCCTTGAGACGAATGAAACCAAGACCAACGTTCTCACCCTGACCCACAAAACTAAACCCCGCCACGTCTAATACGCGGTCAACTGCGGGATTCTTTTGGATGATCTGCTCCATTTCACGCAACACTTCAGCGGTACGCTCCAAGTTGGCGCCCGATGGGAGTTGCGCGATTACGTAGGCGTATCCTTGGTCTTCTTCAGGTAGGAAACTGGTGGGCAGGTGCACAAATAGATACCCTACCAATCCCACGAGTAGGAAAAATATTACCATCCAAAGTGGTACATGACGGAGCGCAGCAGCTACGCGGGCAAGATAGGCGTTGCCTAGCCACGTGTAGAAACGATTAAAACCTTGCAAAAACCAGTTGGGCTCGTGGTGATTTTTCTTTAGAAGGTTGGCACACAAGGCTGGAGTGAAACTCAAGGCCATCAGGGCCGAGATCATCATCGAGATGGCAATGGTCAGGGAAAATTGACGGTAGATGACCCCAACGCTTCCTCCCACCAACATCATGGGGATAAACACTGCCCCCAACACCAGAGTCATGGCGATGACCGCACCGGTGATCTGGTCCATGGCCTTGCGAGCAGCCTCCTTGGGGGACAACCCTTCTTCGGTGATCAGGCGTTCCACGTTTTCCACCACAACGATGGCGTCATCCACCACCAATCCAATGGCCAATACTAGGCCGAACAAACTCAATACGTTGATCGAAAATCCCGCAAGATACATCCCGGTAAATGCGCCGGTCAGTGCTACTGGCACCACTAAGGTTGGAATCAGCGTGGCACGCAGGTTTTGTAGAAATAGTAGGATGACCAAGAAGACCAATACCACCGCGATAATCAATGTATCAACCACCTCTTCGATAGAGATGGTGATGAATTGGGTGCTGTCGTAGGGGATCATCCAGGTAACGCCAGACGGAAAGTAGGTCGCTAACTGGTTCATCCGCGCCCGTACCGCCTCGGCGACCTGAAGAGCATTGGCGCCGGGGGCGAGTTGGACGGCAAACCCGGCAATGGGGTCACCGTTGAGATGGACATCGCGGCCGTAGGCCTCGGCTCCGAGGGCGGTACGGGCCACATCCTTGAGACGTACCTGGCTCCCATCGGAATTGGCGCGCAGGATGATGTTATTGAACTCCTCAATGGAGGTAAAACGGCTGGAGGTGTTCACCGAGGCGGTAAAACCCCGACCGGCAACCGCCGGTTCGCTACCAATCGCACCGGCGGCGATCTGAACATTTTGGCTACGTACTGCGGCCAACACCTGGGCCGCACTCAGGCCATAACCCCGTAACTGATCTGGGTTGAGCCAGATCCGCATCGCATAACTGGAACCAAACAGAGTGGCCGCACCCACTCCAGGCAGGCGTTGGATGGAATCCAATACTTGCGCGGTGATGAGGTTGTCCAAGGCGTGGCTATCGAGGCTTCGATCAACAGACTGGAGCGCGACCACCATCAAAAAGTCGTTATTGGCCTTGGCCACAATCAGCCCGTTTTGCACTACTTCCTGGGGCAGACGTGCTGATGCCACGTTTAACCGATTTTGTACCTGGACCGCTGCCGTATCTGGATTAGTACCACTCTCAAAGGTCAGCGTAATCTGCACCGTACCATTGGAACGAGAGGTAGATTCGAAATAAAGAAGAGCGTCGATCCCCGTAAGTTGTTGTTCGATTACGGAAGTTACCGTCTTTTCCACAACCTCGGCACTGGCGCCAGGATAGGTAGTGGTAATACTAATCTGAGGTGGAGCAATCGGGGGATAGGCGGCTACCGGGAGTTTAAAGATCGCGACACTGCCGGAAAGAGTAATAAGAATTGCCAATACCCAGGCAAAGACTGGCCGGTCGATAAAAAATCGCGGCATGAACACCACTCCTTAGATTGTCGAAATAAGAAATTAGAAGAGTCGGTCCAGGCAGCGTTTTGTCTGTGTATCGTTAGGTGATACCTGAAAAACGTAGAACAAACTGCTCGTTGCCCTGGGGATATAACTCGTTGCGTGTGTTCTGACCCCCTTTGTTATTCTTGGGGCGTTGCCCCAGGCTGGTATAAGATCGCGCCGCTGGCGCTACCTGAAAGTTATCTTTCGACTAAGCTGGCGGACTTGACAGGTGGAGCGAAGGCGGCTGCACGAGATAGTTCCATAACCATATATATGGTTGTTGTGATCGAGCCACGCCTTCCAGTGAAGTCGTGGATTGTCCCATTTTATGATCTGTTACGCTTGGGACGATAGGTACACGAGCGACGATTGCAATGGTTCGTACCTGTATTCACCATATCGCTGCTCTGATCGACCGTTCTCCGAAACTTACCCATCTATCACGATGAAAAATGGTGTTCAGTTCCTGCTTCATCGAGGCTGCCCAGGGTGCGCCGCAGCCGACAACTCCCCCAGGTCTCACGACCTCTCCACAGGCTTAAGATTCCGTGGAACTCACGGTACGTTGATATTGTTGACTATCCCATTACCCCCACAGATCTTCACCATTCGCCTGGTGCGACTTAGCTCGGGTGATGCGTAATGAGCCAGACGCAATCTTCTTCGGACGACGGCCCCATGACGAACCTGGCACAACCAGGCCAAAGCCCTAAAAACCCTAGCTATTCGTGGTATAGATGGGTCTTGGCTGTTGTTTTAAGTGTTGCCCAACCATCTACGGATGTGACGAGAAAGGGATTCTGCCTTTTCGACATATTCTCTCTGCTGTCATGGGGGGGGCGAGGCGAGGGGAAGGTCTTGGTTAGGGCGATGGTCAAGGTTTGTGGGTGGCAGATCCTGCTACTCGCCGTGGCGTTGACGTTGAACGGTTGTCTTGGGAGCATGACGCCGTCTGAGCGGTTGTTTCGTCTGAGTGACCCCGTCTCGCCGAAGAAATATGCCCAACCGTTATTCAACGGCGTCTTGGCGGTGGAGACTTTCCAGGCGCGAGGGATGTTGGCACGCGAGCGTACCATCCTCTACCGCGACCTGGCTCTGCCCAACGAGACCCAATTCCACCCCAATGACCTGTGGGAAGAACCGCCAGCGGCGATGCTTCAATCGGTATTGTCCCATTGCTTGGTTGATGCTGGTCTGTTCGAGGGGGTAATTCAGTCGGGTCGCTACCTGCGGCCGCGTTATTCGCTGAATGGCACCGTCGATCGCGTGGAGCAACGTGCCTCCAACGAACGTTTTGATACCTTGATTCGGATCGACTTGGCAATTACGGATGGTGATGCCGATAAAATTGTTTTATCGGGGAGCTATCAGGCGATCGAGCCCGCCAACGATGGTCAGATGGAGACGTTGCTGCCTGCCTTCGACCGTGTTATGACCCGGATATGTGGCGCATTGACAACCGATCTCGAACAACGCACGAAAGCCGAGACCTCTAAAATGACCAGCCCGAAGGTGAGCCATGCAGCTCACCCCAACGGTGCACGAGGTGATGTTCCGTAGTGCGGCAAGCAAGACACTGATAAACCAAAAAACATAGAACTATTTGCTCAGCATACCGAATGTCACATAGACCACGGCTCCTCTTGGTGTATATGATCGGTAGTTAAACCACTCATCCCCTCTCTCTTTACGTAGGCAGCAACTCATCCCATGGCTATGTCGACTGATATACGCACAAAAACAATTCTAATTATTGATGATATGACCTCAGTGCGTAGTGCCTTGCGTCACATCTTTGCCTCCATGGGAGCGATGAAAGTCGAGCTTGCAGCCGACGGTGACGAGGCGTTACGGCGTATGGCCTCGACGCCGTATGACATCATACTGTGTGATTACAACCTGGGGGAAAATCGTGACGGAATGCAGGTCTTTGAAGAGGCTAAGCAACGTCACCTGGTTGGGTTGAGTACCGTGTTCATCATGATTACGGGAGAGGCGAGTCTGGCGATGGTGCTTGGGGTCGTGGAGTATCGACCCGATGAGTACCTGATCAAGCCCATCACCCGTCAAATGCTAGAAGAACGATTGGATCCGGTGGTTGCTCGCAAGATGGTTTTGGTTGACATCGAGAAGGCGGTACGTGACGGCGATCTACCCCGCGCGGTGGCCATGGCGGGGGCTCAACTTCAGGCACAGCCGGCCCATGCCCTTGACTTGTTACGGGTACGGGCGGAGTTGCTGCTGCGTTTGGGGCAGTTTGATGCCGCAGGTGAATCCTTCGAGACGGCGGCTCGTATTCGTGAGACTTTCTGGACCAAGCTTGGTCGTGGGCAGGTGCGCTACTACCTGGGTGACTATACGACCGCGACTCAGATCTTTCAGGGATTGATTGCCGAAAACAGAATGAATACCGAGGCTTACGACTGGTTAGCGCGGGTCTATCAGGCCACTGGTAATCCCGAGGCTGCCAAGGAGGCGCTCTCCAGCGCCGCGCAGATCTCTCCTCGTTCCATTCTGCGGGCTCAGGCACTTGGGGCGCTTAGTTTGCGTGCTGGTGATACTGCAGTAGCCGAACAGGCCTATCGTAACGCTGTACGCCTGGGTCGTTTCTCCGTCTATCGTGACCCCAGCGACAATGCCCATCTATCAAGGGTCTTCATGGAACGCGGTAACTCCAAGGAAGCTACCCGGACCATCAAAGAGGCGCGAAAACAGTATTCCGGTGACCCCAAGGCCTCGCTGGTGCTCGCCATTGCCGAGGCGTCCGCATATCAACAGCTTGGTTTGCACGATGCCGCAGTCAAGTCCATGAACGAGGCCAATGCCGTCTATCAAAGCGCGGGTGCTGATCTGCCTCCTGATTTGGCGATGGAATTGGCGAAGATCTGCCATACCAATGGTAATGACAAACAGGCCAGTGTGATCATGTCCGATACGGTCAATCGGCATGTGGAAGATACCGCCCTCATGGAACAAGCCAAGGAGGTGTACGGCACCCTGGGCATGGCGCAGGACGGCGAGGCGTTGATCAGTACCCTATGGGCAAAGGTGGCCGCCGCCAATAACGAGGGGGTGCGTTTGGTGCGAGAGGGACGTTTGAACGAGGCCATCGTCCTGCTGGAGAAGGCGGCCCGCGAGATGCCGCGCAATCCCACCATCAATATGAACGCGGCCCGTGTGTTGCTGTTGGCCATGGAAAAACTCGGGCGACGTGCCGATTTGTTGGCACGGGCCAAGGAATACTTGGACCGTGTCCCGGCTGCTCAGGGGACCCACGACGACAAATTCCAGCGTCTGCGTGGTACCTGGGTCAAGCTTGCAACGCAGTCGCAACCAGGTCCTGATGCCTCGGGAAAAGGTCAAGCACCACAGAAACCAGGAGCTGAGGCACCCCCCAAAGCGCAAGCGCCACAGAAGCCAGCGCAGGCGCCGCAGAAACCAGGACCCGAAGCGCCTGCCAAGGCTCCAGTACCACAAAAACCAGGAGTGAAAGGTTAGTAACTGTTTCCTTGCGCATTGTTCCCGTGCTTCTGTGCGGGGGCGATGCGTAGAACAGGTGCTAGCTTTAGATGGACAGCTGATAGTGTTGAATATCCTCGATTTTCTTTTCTTCTCTGCCAGCCAATTACACAAACGATAAGTAGGTCGCTGTGTTATCTGCCATTTATGCGTGACACTCTCGATACTCGACCTGAATCGGGGCTAACCGTCTACCTGGTGGGGGGGGCGGTGCGTGACGAGTTACTTGGGCGGTCCGTCGCAGAGCGAGATTGGGTGGTGGTGGGGAGTACCCCCGAGGAATTGATGCGGCGCGGCTTTCGGCAGGTGGGTAAGGATTTTCCCGTGTTTCTACACCCCATTACCAAGGAGGAGTATGCGCTGGCTCGCACCGAGCGCAAGACTGCCCGAGGTTATCGAGGGTTTGTGGTTGATGCCGATCCCGGTGTCACCCTAGAAGACGATCTACGTCGCCGTGATCTCACTATTAATGCCTTGGCCCGTGCCCCCGACGGTACCCTGATCGACCTTTTTGATGGTTTGAATGACCTACGTAATGGCCGGTTGCGCCATGTCTCTCCCGCCTTTGCCGAGGATCCGGTACGTATTCTGAGAGTTGCCCGTTTCGCGGCCCGTTACGATTACTGTGGCTTCCACCTTGTCCACGATACCCGTGTCTTGATGCAGAGCATGGTGGAAGAGGGTGAAGTTGATGCCTTAGTCCCTGAACGGGTATGGGCGGAGTTGGTAAAGGCCCTGGGAGAGGAGCGGCCCTGGTGTTTTTTCGAGGTGTTGCGTTCGGTTGGGGCGTTGGTGCGATTGTTCCCAGAGTTAGATGCCTTGTGGGGCGTACCTCAGCCCGCCCACTACCATGCCGAGATTGACACCGGGGTACATGCAATGTTGGTCCTGCGCCAAGCGGCGCGTCTCTCCCCTGAGCCAGTGGTGCGTTTCGCAGCATTGACCCATGACCTGGGCAAAGCGGTTACTCCCCCGGAAGAATGGCCGAAACACCATGGCCACGAACAACGCGGGGTGAAGCAAGTAGAGTCTCTTTGTAACCGCTACAAGGCCCCCCGCGAGTATCGTGATCTGGCAGTTTTAGTGGCGCGTTGGCACAGCCATTGTCACAGAGCTACTGAATTACGTTCCGCCACTCTGTGTGACACGCTATTGGCGTTGGATGGTCTACGTCGTAGAGAGCGATTTGAACAATTTCTGATCGCTTGCGAGGCTGATGCGCGCGGTCGGCTGGGTAAAGAGGACGAGCCATATCCCGAGGCGAATTTATTCCGGGAGGCTCTTATCGCCATAGCAGCGATATCCACCGCGCCTTTACGAGATGCGGGGTTGAACGGTGAAGCCTTTGCCGCAGCCCTGCGCGAGCGACGTGTTGCAGCGATTCGCGCGCTGCGCACCAAGGTAGTTGAGAGTGGTCAGTAACAATGAATTGTGGCCATCTACAGTCTCTGGAGTTGAATTGATTATGAGCCTCAAGATTTTCGGCCAGGTACTACTAACCTTCGCGTTGGCTACAGGAAAGTATGGTGATTTAATATACTCTCAGCCACCCCCGCAAGCCTGGCGAGGTTAATATATTACCTAATTTGCACGGAATATTCCATTTTTCTACTGTCCTCTAACCAACGCAAAGGTTAGTAGGTAGCCACTTCGATTTAGACATACCCGAAACCCTCAAACACCAAAGGGGCGAATTATTGGCGTCAGGGGCAATGTCCCGGCGCTAATAATTCGCCCCTTTGTGTTGGAGGGTCTCAAATTTTCGAGAATGTCTAACCTTCACCATACACCGGCAGGGTTACACCATGAATTGCTCGAGCGGAATCAGAGGCCAGAAACAAGATGACATCGGCTAGTGCCATCGGGGTGACCCATTTGCTGAAATCAGCATTCGGCATGGCTTCTCGATTTTCTGGCGTATCGATGGTTCCAGGTAGGATACAGTTGACGTTGATTTTGTGGCTACTATTCTCCGCCGCCAGGGTCTCGGTCAAGGTAATTACTGCGGACTTGGCGACGCAATAGGGACCCATATCGGCCTTCCCTTCCAAGGCCGCGCGCGCGGCTACATTAATAATTTTGCCACCGCCCTGATCACGCATATGGGGTAATACCGCCCGACTCATCAGAAATACCGAGCGAGCATTGACATCGAGCATGTTGTTCCATACCTCTACCGGCGTTTCATGGATGGGATGCCCCATGGTAAAACCACCGGCAATATTGGCCAGGACATCGATGCGTCCATAATGGGAAATTGCCTCCTCTACGGTATCCTTGACCTCGCTTTCATTGGTGAGATTGGCAGCAAGCAGCAATATTCCTTCCGATGCCGGCCACGCCCATTCCATCTGCCCGAGATTACGTCCCACCAATGCCAAATGAGCACCGACGTAGCGAAATGCCTCAGAGGTCGCATGACCTAGATTGCCGGCCGCCCCCGTGATCATTACGACTTTTCCAGCAAAGCCGAACATGAATTGCCCCTCATGGTTATTAAACGGTTGTGACGTTGGTTGTGGCGTAATCGCTCACTTCCTTCCAATTTCTTAAAAAGATACGCACTCATCACTCATTAAGTATTCGTTGCAGGTCATTGAGACGTGCCGGTGTGCCAATGTCCATCCAATTTCCTGACCAGTGTTCACCAGCTACTTGGCCCGCAGTCATGGCAATTCGTAGCAGAGGCGCCAGCGGAAAGGTGCCCGGCGTACAACCGGCAAATAGCGCTGGCCGATACACACCGATTCCCGCGAAGGTCAGACGCTCCCCCTCGGATGCCGTTATTCGCCCATCACATAGGCCAAAATCGCCCTGTGGGTGGTGTGGTGGGTTGTTTACCAACACGAGATAGGCCAGGTCGGTGGGGGCCAGGGCCTCTTGCAAGCGTTCGTGGGGGTAATGGATCCAGATATCGGCATTGACTACCAAAAACGGGTCTTCGCCTAGCAACGGGAGGGCACGCAAGATACCGCCCCCCGTCTCCAGGGGAGAATCGCCCTCTGGAGAGTAGCGAATCTGAAGGCCGTAGCGTGTCCCGTCTCCGAGATAGGTCTCGATTTGGTTCCCGAGCTGGCCGTGGTTGACTACCACCTCGGTGATCTTCGCTGCTGCCAAGGCCTCTAGGTGGTATTCGATGAGTGCCCGCCCACCGGCACGTAGTAGAGGCTTGGGGGTCCGGTCGGTAAGGGGACGCATCCGCTTACCATGACCAGCGGCCAGTACCATCGCTTTCATGGATTAGTTCCACCATGAAACAGGGGTGTAGCGGGGAGGGGGCCAACCCGAGGCAAAACTTCAGCACGTAGCCAGGCGTGGAAGGGGGCAAGGTCCTGGTAACGGGCCGAGACCTCTAGGACATAGTTGAGCGTGCGGGGGACATCGCCAAGGTAGCCGGGTTTGCCGTCGCGATGATTGAGGCGTGCAAAGATGCCAATCGCCTTGAGGTGGCGTTGGACCCCCATCCGGTCGAACCATCCCAAGAACCGTTCAGGGTCTTCTTCTTGGAGCACCCCGGCTTGTAAGGCCAATTCGTGGTAGCCCACCGCCCAGTCGCGGACTTGTTCCTGCGGCCAAGCGATGTAGCAGTCGCGCAGCAAGGAAACGAGGTCGTAGGTCACGGGACCAGCCACCGCATCTTGGAAATCGAGGATGCCCGGATTGTTTTTCTCCGTCACCATTAGATTGCGAGAGTGATAATCACGATGGACACACACCACCGGCTGTTCCAAGGCAGAGGCCGTGAGTAGGGCGAAGGTCTCATCCAGTAACGCATGAGTCGCCTCGCCCAACACTAATCCCAGGTGACGACCCAAGAACCAATCCCGAAACAGCGATAGCTCGAAAGTGAGTAATCGGGCGTCGTAGGAAGGTACTCGAAATGCGTCGGTCGGTCCGCAGGTCTGTAGAGCGAGCAGTGCGCCCAGTGCGTCGCCGTAGAGCCGGTCGGCGGTGGTGGGTCCGAGTCGGGGCAGATAGGGCTCGGTGCCGAGGTCGGTGAGCAGTAGAAAACCTTGGGCGAGGTCTGCCTCCAATATCTCCGGCGTATTGAGCCCGAAGGATCGAAATTCGCGAGACAGCGCGATAAATGGCCGACTGTCTTCCTTGTCCGGGGGGGCGTCCATCACGATCATGGTAGTGTCGCCCCGATAGACGCGGAAATAACGGCGAAAACTGGCATCGGCCGACGCTGGGGCAATGTGAAACTTCCCCTCATTAAATATATTGCCCAACCAGTGGGTGAGTTTGGTAATGCGGTCGCTCAAGGATTTTTACTCGGTAGTAGATATGTGGCGTGCTATCGCCCATGGTTAGTGTCTAAATAATTACGGGCATTCGCCTATGGCGCTGGGTTTGCAGCGGTGCCGATCTACCCAGATCGTATTGTCCAGACGCGCACCTTCCAAACGTGTCCCGGCGAGGTCTGCCCCGATGAGGGTGGCACGGCCCAGATCGGTTGCGGTGAGGTCTGCACCGGCGAGTAGGGCGCGGTCCAGACGCGCTTTTTCCAGTATGGCCCCGGATAGTCGGGCACCCTCTAAGTTGCTTTGAACCAGATTGGCACCCCGCAAGGAGGCCTGGGTTAGGTCCGCCTCGCGCAGGTCCGCTTGTTCCAGGTTGGCGCCGTCCAGTATCGCGTTCGCCAGACGTATCTTGCGGGCCTTGGCGTCGTAGAGGGAGGCCCCCTCCAGGTGGGCGCGTTCCAACTCGGCGGCCTCGAGTTCGGCGCGATCTAGGCGTGCCCGGTCGAGGCGCGCCCCATTCAGTGAGGCTTGACGTAGATCGGCGCCCACCAGTTTGGCCGAGCTAAGGCGTACCCCATCGAGATGGGCGCCAGTAAAACGGCTGGAACTGAGGTCCGCCCCAACGAGTTCGGCCTCGTCAAGGTTGGCCCCCGTAAAGTTGCTACGACTGAGCACGGAGTGGTCGAGGTGAGCGCCCTTGAGATTAGCATCGTGCTTATCGCAACCGATCCATAGGACGCCGGGGGCAGGCGGGTCGGTACAGGCGGTCCAGGCGGGCATCGCCACAAACGAAAGGACGAGAAACAGGCCAACGACGGCCTGACGCAGGGTGACAACGGTCGTGAAGGATGAGGGGGTCATGAACCCATTGTAACCTCTCTGTACCGTGCGATGGATGGGAGTGGGTGTCGTTATCTCACCTTGGCGACTTTGCGCAATGGCGACAGTGCCGCATAATGCCCTCCCATCTCAAAAACCTACCTCTCGGGAGATCTGTACGATGCGTATCATTCTGCTGGGTGGTCCTGGCGCCGGTAAAGGGACCCAGGCCAACTACATCAAAGAGAAGTTTGCTATCCCCCAAATCTCTACCGGGGATATGTTGAGGGCCGCCGTGAAAGCGGGGACCCCCCTCGGTTTGGCAGCAAAGAAGCTGATGGATGCTGGGGCGTTGGTCTCCGATGATGTCATCATCGGCCTGGTGAAAGAACGTATCCAGCAACCAGATTGTGCCCAGGGCTTTTTGTTCGACGGCTTTCCTCGCACCATCCCCCAAGCGGATGCCATGAAAGAGGCCGGTGTAGAGATCGACGCCGTTGTCGAGATCGCCGTCGACGACGAAGAGATCATCCGACGGATGAGTGGTCGCCGCGCCCACCTGAGCTCTGGTCGTACCTATCATATTATCTTTAATCCTCCCAAGGTGGAGGGTAAAGACGATATCACTGGCGAGGACCTGGTCCAGCGTAGTGACGACCACGAAGATACCGTTCGTAAGCGTCTCGAGGTCTACCACGCCCAAACCGAACCATTGGTTGCCTACTACTCCTCTTGGGCTGCCCAGGGTGATGCCCGTTCCCCGCGCTACATCAAAGTGCAAGGGGTCGGTTCGGTGGATGATATCCGCGACCGTATATTTACCGCGCTTGCCTAAAGATTTTTTACAACGTAACCATTCACCCTATCCTGCTGTCCACCTCTGAATGGAGAACGATTGCAGGGGAGGGTGGGTGGTAATTTTCTCCTACAACCCTAACGATCTCCTTGCGGGGACTACTGAGAATTACGTCCATGGCGACTATCGACCTCACAAAAGAAAACTTTGAACAGACTATCAACGATAACGAAATGCTTATTTTAGATTTCTGGGCACCCTGGTGTGCCCCGTGTCGTAGTTTCAAACCAATCTTCGAAAAGGTAGCCGAGAAACATCCTGAGGTGGTCTTCTGCAAAATCAATACTGAGGCAGAGCGAGAGTTGGCCGGCTATTTCCAGATTCGTTCGATTCCCACGATCATGATTTTCCGTCAGAAGGTGATCGTTTATTCTGAAGCCGGGGCATTATCCGAGTCTGCCTTGAACGAATTGGTCGAACAGGTCAAGGCACTGGATATGGAACAGGTACACAAGGATATTGCCGAACAGGAAGCCGCCAACAGTTGATCTTAGTGAATGGATCTTTCTTTTCTTCGGTACTACACACAAAAGAAAAATGCAATGGTTTTTCTTTTGTGTCGTGATGTTTTCACACTATTGTAAGAAATCGGCTATGTCCCTGCCTTTCCTTCGTTTTCGATGGTTGCTGGCGCTGATTCTTGCCACCACTGTGGCTGTTGCGGCACTCCCACCGGTAGTACGCGCCGTAGTTTTCATCTCTCCCCAATGTGCGCTGTGTCAGGATCTTTACGCCTATCTTTTGCCGTCACTCACGGAGCGTTATGGCGACCGTCTCGAACTAACCCAAGTAGATGTTACTCAACCCAATGGGGCTGCAATCTATCAGGCTGCGGTGGCATCTTATGGACTCGGTGTTTGGTCGGGAGTTCCGATAGTGTTGGTGGGGAAACAAGCCCTAACGGGATTGGACGCCATTGCTGTGACGTTGGGTGACGATTTCGAATCACTTGCCACGGGGGTACCGTCCGCTACGCATTGGCCCGACCTCCCGGGATTGGCCACGCTTCTACCTGAAGGAATGCGGGCGCTGAAGGCGCAAATGGCGGCGATTGCACCGCTTCCCCAATCGAACCCCTCCAGTGATTGGCGTAGTCGTTTTTTGCAGGATCCGATAGGGAATAGTCTGGCACTATTCGTGCTATTTATTATGCTAGTGGCGTTGACACATACCTTAATACGTTTACGCCATGGCGCAAGCAATCCACAATTCGCTAGTGCGCTGTTGCCCCTGGTTTTCGTAATAGGCATCGGTATTTCCGCTTATACCGCCTATGCTGCGTTAGTGGGAGTGGCCCCGATCTGTGGCCCCGTGGGAGACTGCGCTGCGGTACAATCCAGCGTATATTCGCGTCTCTTCGGTATCCCTCTGGGGATATTTGGGATTATGAACTACACAGGTCTCCTGGTGTCCCGTGAATTAGCGCGGCGTCTTTCCCCAAATGGTGGTGGATGGCATTGGTTACCTTGGGCCATGGCGCTGGGGGGATTTTCCTTCTCTCTGCGACTTACGACCCTGGAGCCTTTTGTTATTGGCGCCACCTGCCTATGGTGCTTGAGTTCCGCCCTGGCCATGACAGCGGCGCTATGGTTACTAGCCGGGGAACTTCATGAAGCAAAGGATCGCCCAACCCCAGTGTCAATGGCAAGAAAATAAGCGTTCCTCTTTCTAAAATTAACTCAAGTTGCTACCTAATGCATTCTTCTCCTCTCTCCCTCCGGGAGAGGGGCCGGGAGTGAGGGCGTGATGCTGACGAATCAACAAATTCTTGCACTCACCCCAATCCTTCTCCCGGCGGAGAGATAGGGACTTTTTGTTTCTCACCGCATAGGTAGCAACTTGGATTAAAGTTAGGAGAAAAATCTTTATTTCTTCTTGTTTCTGATGACAAAACTAAAGTTGAATAAATTTATATGAAACTTGCGCTCGGTCCGGTTCTCTATTATTGGTCACAGGATACCTTGCTGGAATTCTATGAAAAGGTGGCTGGTTGGCCAGTAGATATTGTCTACCTGGGAGAGACGGTATGCTCTAAACGCCGGGCACTTTCGGTGACGGAGTGGCTGGAGGTGGGCGATCGTTTAGCGGCGGCAGGCAAAGAGGTAGTAATCTCCACGCTATCTTTGCTGGAGGCAGAATCAGAGCTTAAAACGCTACGACGCTGGTGTGAAAATGGAAAATTTTTGGTAGAGGCCAACGACATGGCGGCCGTGAATCTGTTGGCAGGGCGGGTGCCTTTTATTACGGGTCCCACGGTGAATCTCTATAACCAACGTTCGCTACGCCTGCTCCATGGAATTGGATTGAAGCGTTGGGTATTGCCGGTAGAATTATCGCGGGCCACGCTGGCTGATCTTCAGAAAGATCGACCGGAAGGACTGGAGGTTGAGGTATATGCCTATGGTCGCCTGCCGCTATCCATCTCCGCGCGTTGTTTTACCGCTCGTGCCCACAATCTGCCTAAAGACGATTGCCAATATCGTTGCCTTGATTACCCCGAAGGGATGGTGCTCTATTCTCAGGAAAACCAGCCCTTTTTGACCCTCAATGGGGTCCAGACTATGTCGGCACTTACCTACAACCTATTGGAAGAATTGCCGGATATGGCGGCTCTTCAAGTCGACGTGGTGCGAGTGAGTCCCCCGGCGCAACGTGCTGATCGGGTGATTGCT
Organism: Gammaproteobacteria bacterium; assembly: GCA_963575655.1. NCBI lineage: Bacteria > Pseudomonadati > Pseudomonadota > Gammaproteobacteria > Gammaproteobacteria bacterium. Next base: position 30,170 of record CAUYTY010000066.1, read on the forward strand.
GCTTTTCGCGAGGCATTAGATGGTAAATCCGCGACTACGGCAGCTCTGGGTGTTCATTTACCACAAGGAGCTTGTAGTGGTTATTGGTTTGGGCGTCCTGGTATCGAGAATTCAAAAATCTAGATAATCCAAGTTCTACCTAGTGCTTGGTCGAAAACTCCGGTTCTGTGTTCTGCAACCCTCCGGGTTGCAAAGTCAAGACTGTTTTCAGTCAGGCACTACCTATCCATCCTTGGTAGGTATACCGTTGGCGTGTCTAAGGAAACTACAACACTCCCTCTGCGCAACCTTACGTGGATGGCTCTTTATTAGACTTTTTTTCGGGAAGACTATGGCTGATTGTTGTAGCAATAAGGCTTGCGAGATTGATGCGCTTCGCTATCGTCAAAGTTCAACACTTAAAATCGTATTGGCGATTAACGCCTGCATGTTTGTAATCGAGTTGAGTGCTGGATTAATGGCTAGCTCAGTCGCATTGGTAGCAGATTCGTTGGATATGCTAGGCGATGCCTTCGTATATGCCTTTAGTCTCTACGTGGTCGCACGTGGTGCAAGAATGAAGGCGGTTGCTGCTTTGTTCAAAGGTGGCATCATGACGGTGTTTGGTCTTTTTGTCTTTGCTCAGGCAATCTATAAAATAATTGTTTCGCAGGTACCGGTGTTCGAGACAATCGGGATCGTTGGCCTATTGGCGCTGGTGATGAATAGTCTATGTTTGACGTTGCTCTGGCGGCATCGGAGCGATGATATCAATATGAATTCGGTTTGGTTGTGTTCCCGCAATGATATCATTGCGAATGTCTCAGTATTGTTTGCGGGGTTAGGCGTGTGGCTGATGGGATCGGCTTGGCCCGATATCTTGGTAGGATTCGCGTTGGCGGTTCTTTTTATCAAGTCAGCATGGTTTGTATTACACCGGGCATTTGTAGAGCTGCGTACCATTGATGGACACAATCCACAGCAGCAACCATCGGTGCAAAAGATTAAAATTCCTTTATTTCGCATACCAAGGACAGGGCCACCAGCGTAAAATTGTGCACCAACAGTCTTGAAGTAGTTGAATGGATGTGGGTTGGAGGATAAGAAGAATTTCACCCCAAAGGGGTCGTATCAGAGGGAGAACCTCATGCCCCAATCCTTATCGACAGTTTATATCCATCTCGTATTTTCGACAAAGAACTGAGATCTGTTTCTGCACAACACCGATTTGCGCTCTGAAATGCACGTCTACCTTAGCGGGGTTTCAAGAAATCCTGAATGCCCACCGACCATCATTGGCGGCACGGAAGGGGATTGCGGCATGAATGCAGCAACCCCGGGCTAGAAGATGATGCCCCTTTGGGGCAACACACCCATAGGGCGTGAGTGCGCAACTTTACGTTGGTGGCCAAGGGTAAGGTACAAACCCACAAATCCTCACGACCTGAGAGAGACCGTGAGTGAACGTTCATTGCAACCGCTGTTGGATTGTCATTTTGGCAATTATTGCCAGAGTGACGAACCGATATAAGCAACGTGAGCGATGTCCGGCAATGTCTAATACCTAGATCTTTTGTATGATGCCGAGAATAATCGAGAATATCATTTCTATATCCTCTGGTACACGATAGGTGTGGAGGTCTCTACAAATATTGCGATGTTTTCTCTGTAAAATACAAAAACGCCACAGCTCGCCAATACTCACCGCGCCATAGATCAATTCTGGGGTGTTTTCTTTCTCACTTTTGTCGAGTGTAATAAGTTCTGCGGTGAGTTGGTTGAAGCCTTTGTCTAGGTCTCCTTTTTTTGCTTCTATTACGACCAATTCTTGTTCTGAGCGGATTAAATAATCGAGCGATCCACCGAGTTTGTTGTCGATTTCTATGGGATACTCAACGTGTATTCTTGCTTTAGCGTAGAGTAAGACGCTCCATAAGATCGGGGCTATCATAAAATCCCTTTTGGCCATCTCGGAGTTTAGACTAATCTTTGGCAGGATTTCGTAAAAGTTTTCTTGCAGGTGTAGAATTTCTTTTTGATTGAAACTCGGTGCGGTGGGAAGCTCCAGGATTCTAGTCTCGAATGAATACCCAAACTCGTTGGCGATGTCTTCCGTTGGATTATTGAAATCAAAATAATCACTGAAGGTATATTTTTTTCCTTCTTTAAAAAATAGTTTGCTCACGGCTAATTTCCAGGTTGAGTGGCGAAGATTTCGGGATGGCTAGTGTCGGTTCTTGCTCCGAAAAGCGCCGTTCCGATTCGCACCATAGTAGCTCCCTCAGCGACTGCGGCTTCTAAGTCGTCAGACATGCCCATCGAGAGGGTATCTAGTTCAAGTCCTTGGCTTCGGAGAGACTCGAACAATTCGCGCAAGGCACGGAAGGGGGTGCGGGCCATGGTGATGTCGGCATTCTCCGCGAGAGGGGCGGGGATGGTCATTAGGCCGCGCAAACATAGATTCGGTAAGGCCGCTACTGCCTGGGCCAGTTCCAAAAGATCAGTAGGGGACACCCCAGATTTGGTTTGCTCACCACTGACATTGACCTCCAAGCAGATATTGAGAGGCGGTAATTCCGGTGGGCGTTGGGCACTGAGGCGTTGCGCTATTTTCAGTCGATCTACGCTATGAACCCACTGGAACAAACCTGCCACTGTGCGAGTTTTGTTGGATTGCAGTGGCCCGATAAAGTGCCATTCTAGATCGAGGTCTGCGAGCAGCGGGAGTTTGGTTTGTGCTTCCTGAAGATAATTCTCACCGAAGCATCTCTGCCCGGCCATTGCCAATACCCGAACGCTTGATGCGGGGTGAGTTTTACTTACGGCCAAGATCTGAGTACTACCCTCTGACCTTCCCGCTACCCATTCCGCAGCATGTAGTCGGGCGATTACTTGAGTGCGTTGCCAGGCAAGATCAATCATGATTGTGGTCCCCTTGGTAGACGAAGATTTAGTAATCGTTCCCCCGTTCGTTGGGAGGAGTAAGCGGTTACGAAGATAATCTCTCACCGGCTTGCAGATTCATCCCACTGGTAAACTGAGAAAACGGGTAAATTCAGCTACCGGTATTTCAGTTGCCCTTTACATCTAATTCGCGGGTAGGCTCGCGATTCTTGAGAGGTATAGCCGATGGATATTACTGAACTCTTAACCTTCAGCGTCAAGAGCGAGGCGTCCGACCTCCACCTTTCCGCTGGATTGCCGCCCATGATTCGTATTCATGGTGAGGTCAAACGGGTCAATGTTCCCCCTCTCGATCACAAAGGGGTGCATGGCCTACTTTACGATATCATGAATGACCGTCAGCGCAAGGATTTTGAAGAGAAATTTGAAACCGACTTCTCTTTCGAGGTCCCAGGGTTGGCACGTTTTCGTGTCAATGCCTTCAATCACAATCGGGGCGCGGGGGGGGTTCTTCGCACCATTCCCTCCGTGATCAAAAGTCTGGAACAACTGGGCGCCCCCGAGGTATTTAAAACTCTCGCCGACAATCGGCGCGGAATGGTATTGGTGACCGGCCCTACCGGATCAGGAAAGTCTACCACGCTGGCCGCTATGGTCGATTACAAGAACAATACGGAATTCGGGCACATCCTTACCATCGAGGACCCTATCGAATTTGTGCATCAGAGTAAGAAGTGTCTGGTGAACCAGCGCGAGGTTCACCGCGATACTTTGGGTTTCTCGGAGGCGCTCCGTTCTGCTTTGCGCGAGGATCCCGATATCATCCTGGTGGGAGAAATGCGGGACCTGGAAACCATTCGCTTGGCCTTGAGTGCGGCCGAGACAGGCCATTTGGTGTTCGGTACCCTGCATACCAGTTCTGCGGCAAAAACCATCGACCGTATTGTCGATGTGTTTCCTGCAGCAGAAAAGGAGATGATCCGTTCGATGCTTTCAGAGTCGCTACGGGGTGTTATCTCCCAGGTGTTGCTGAAAAAGGAAGGGGGCGGACGGGTGGCAGCCCATGAAATTATGATCGGTACGCCGGCAATCCGTAACCTAATTCGTGAGAACAAGATCCCGCAGATGTATTCTGCCATCCAAACCGGTCAGGCGATTGGGATGCAGACCCTTGATCAGAATCTCCAAGATCTCGTTCGGCGGGGGGTGGTGAGTCGGGCAAATGCTCGTATCTATGCGCAGAATAAGGATGCATTCTAATGGATTTCAATGCCCTCCTTAAATTGATGACGCACAAACATGCCTCGGATTTGTTTATCACTGTGGATATGCCGCCGACTCTCAAGGTTGATGGCAAACTTGCCCCGGTTATTCCGAATGCACTTACCCCCGAACAGGTGCGTGAGGTGGCATATTCGATTATGAATAGTGAGCAACGGGAGGAATTCGAGCGTACCCGCGAGTGTAATTTCGCGGTCAGCTCTCCCAATATGGGGCGGTTTCGGGTTAATGTTTTCCAACAACGCAACCATATTGGGATGGTGGCGCGCCGGATTGAGAGTCGGATCCCCAGCCTGGATGAGCTAGGAATGCCACAGGTGCTCAAACAGGTCGCTATGACAAAGCGTGGCCTGATTATTTTCGTGGGTGGTACCGGTACTGGGAAGTCGAGTTCATTGGCGGCGATGATTGGTTACCGTAATCAGAATTCTAGTGGCCATATTATTACGATTGAAGACCCGATCGAGTTTATTCACCAACACGCGGGCTGTATTATCACTCAACGTGAAGTTGGGGTTGATACAGTGTCTTACGATATGGCGCTGAAAAACACCCTGCGTCAGGCCCCTGATGTTATTCTGATTGGTGAGATTCGTTCTCGGGAGACAATGGAACATGCCATTGTCTTTGCCGAGACCGGACATTTATGCCTTTCTACATTACATGCGACCAGCGCCAATCAGGCGCTGGATCGGATCGTCAATTTCTTTTCCGAAGACCGTCGCCAGCAATTGTTATTAGACCTCTCGCTCAATCTGCGGGCGATTATTGCACAACGCCTGATTCCGCGTCGTGATGGTCAGGGGCGACAGGTAGCGGTGGAGGTATTAGTTAATTCGCCGGTAGTAGCTGATCTACTGCTGAAGGGCGAGATTGCAATGCTCAAGGAGGTTATGCGCCGTTCCACTGATGAGGGAATGAAGACTTTCGACCAATCCATCTACGAAATCTATCGTGAGGATATTATCAGTGAGACGGATGCCATTCACTATGCGGATTCGGCCAACGATGTGCGGTTAATGATTAAACGAGGCAAGGAAAGTAAGGCTGCCAATCTGGAGGAGACTCCCTTTCGTCCGTTAGATACCGGTACTCGATTAAACACCGGGGGACGTTGAAAGGGGAACCCGCGTAGATACCGTCTTGTCTGTCAATGGGGGGTGGAAAATGTTTAAAATTTTACGGAAGAATCATTACCATTAGAATGGAAATCGCGCTCCGTGTGGACTAAAGAGCGAATGTCGCAAGCGAGCGTGTGAATAAAGTTGGAATAACTCGCTTAGTGTATTTAAGCGAGTTATTCCAACTTTATTCACACTCATTCACTCTTTGCCCACACTCCATCACGATAGTTTGATGCTGGACTCGTGAGTTCAAAAAATGGCGTTGGTGCGTGGATAATGTCCGTACTGCTTGCAGGCGGAATTCCCCCTACCCCTATTTTCTCAGGGCGCAGCTTCCCCTACCCGCACGGAAACGGGCATGCCCAGGTAGGTCATTTTGTGGGTGGTGTTCCAGACTTGGGTAGTTTCAACCTTGAAGTGCAACACCTTAGTGTCCAAACCTAATTGTCTAAACCAAACTTAGAGATATTATGCACCTATTAATGGTCGAAGATAATCCGGATTTGGTCGCCAATGTGGTTGACTTTCTCGAGGACCATGGGCACACCCTAGATATTGCCTATAATGGGTTTTCTGCCCTAGGATTTGCGCTGGAGAAAAATTACGATGCTATGATTCTTGATTTAATGTTACCGGGTTTATCTGGCTTTGAAGTCTGCTCCAAATTACGTAACTCAGGACTATCCATCCCAATTCTGATGCTCACCGCTCGCGATGGGCTGGATGATAAACTGGAGGGATTCGCCTGTGGGGCGGATGATTATTTAATAAAACCTTTCGCCCTACTGGAGTTGGAGGCACGCTTGCTGGCCATTGCGCGTCGTGGTCAGTCTGCATCGCTGGGCGAAGCGGCGGAGCATTTGCGGGTGGCAGACTTGGACCTGGATCTTGCTACCCGTCGCCTCACTCGCGCTGAGAGCGTTTTAGATCTACCACCCATCCCTATGAAGTTATTGGAGGCCCTAATGCGGCGGGCGCCGCACCTGGTCAGCCGGGCGGAGCTAGAGCGTACGATTTGGGGCGATGAACCACCAGATAGCGACGCCCTGCGTGCCCACCTACATCTGCTGCGTCAGATCATCGACAAGCCATTTTCGCATCCGCTGCTCCATACGGTGCGTGGTTTTGGTTATCGACTGGGCGACGATGAAAAACTTTAGGGTCCCTTTACGATTACGGGTCGCTGCGGGATTTTCTCTGTTAGGCGTTGTCGTTAGTTTGGCCCTGGGGGGTTGGCTGCACCTCGCCTCACACAATTTGGAAAAGCGCCTCATTGATGACGCCCTCAATGCTGAATTAGAAGATTATCAAGCACGATTGTCGCGTAATCCGAATTCTCTGCCCCCAGATACCGCCACCATCCGCGGCTACATCAGGCGTCCCAATGTTGCCGACGACCCCATTCCCGAGATGCTCAATGACCTCGCCGAGGGAATTTACACCTTGGAATTAGACGGAGTGAGCTACCGCGTCGTAATGCAAAAACGCGCGGGTATGACCCTGGTTATGCTCCATAACCGGACCTTGGTAGTACAACATTGGGAAAGATTTTCTTGGATCCTGATACTGGGAATAACGCTCGTTGCCTTGTTATCTGCGGCGGGTGGTTGGTGGCTCGCCGGGCGCGTTATTGCCCCCGTACAAGAACTGGCGAAACGAGTACGCGAATGTGATTCGTCCAACCTTGGCGTTATTCATCCTGACAGTGGCCAATTACCAAATGATGAGGTGGGTGAGCTAGCCCAGACTATCGAGGGCTATGTCCAGCGCCTACGGGCCTTTGTCGAGCGCGAGCGGGCCTTTGTCAGCAACGCCAGCCACGAGTTACGAACCCCGCTGGCGGTGATCCAGGGGGCGGTTGAGGTCCTGCAAGGCGACTCGCGACTCGACGAACGCACCCGTGCCCGGATCGACCGCATTGCTCGCGCTACCTACGGTATGACCAATCTCACCACGGCACTCTTGATGCTCGCCCGTGAGGGTCGTACCAATCCCCCTCCGGCCTGTGAAGTCCACACGGTCTTGGCCGAGGTCGTGGAACTACATCGCCCCCTCCTTTCACACAAGCCAGTTGTGCTGGAATGTGTGGTAACCGCATATCCGACACTCGCGGTAGAGCGTTCCCTGCTGATCATTGCCTTAGGCAACTTGGTACGCAACGCCTGCGTTTATACCGAGCGCGGCAGCGTGACCGTAACCTTAGACGAGACCCAACTACGGGTAGACGATACGGGTCCGGGAATTCCACACGGAAATTTGAGTAGTTTATTCGAGCAGACGCGGCGGCATCAGGTCCATGGTGAGGGCATTGGTCTACCCCTGGTCAAGCGCATCGCCGCCCATCAGGGTTGGCGCGTCGCGGTGGAGAGCCAGGTTGGGAAAGGGTCTTGCTTCCACCTACAGTTCCTACCGGAATCAAACAGCCAACCAATAACAAAATCGAGAGTTAACGATACCTTGACTAGTTATTAACGATTTCTTCACATTCCGCTTGATACCCTGCATTGTGTTTTGGTTTTCCACACTATCCATTTGCAGAGGTATATCAATGCCATCATCAGATGCACACCCTCCCCTCCCTATTCATACGAAACAAACATTATACCCCGCATGGTTATTTGTGATATTCCCGTTTCTACGTTGGTGGGGCCAGGTCAGTCGCACAACTATCAAGGCCGATCTACTGGCCGGGTTGACCGGTGCGGTAGTGGTTTTACCTCAGGGCGTCGCCTTTGCAACCATTGCCGGAATGCCGCCGGAGTACGGGCTTTACGCAGGTATGGTTCCGGCAATTGTCGCTGCTCTTTGGGGGTCCTCTTGGCATTTGGTTTCTGGACCCACGACGGCGGCCTCGATCGTACTATTTTCTGGTCTCTCCGCTTTGGCCGAGCCGGGCAGTGCTGATTATGTGCGTTTGGCACTAACCTTGACGTTCATGGTCGGCGTATTGGAGTTAGGAATGGGGCTGGCCCGTTTGGGCGCCTTGATTAATTTTGCTTCCCATTCCGTGGTAGTCGGTTTCACCGCTGGTGCGGCTTTCCTGATCGCGGCCAATCAGATCAAAAATTTCTTTGGTATCAATATCCCTCGAGGGCTGCACTTCCACGAAATATTCGGCACCTTACTTCTGAATATCGGACACCTGAATCCCCTGGTTACCACGGTAGGTATCGCTACCATCACCCTCGGATTGGTGGTTCGCTATTGGTTTCCTCGCATCCCCTACATGATCGTTGCCATGGTCGGCGGAAGCTTAATCGCCTTTGCGTTCAATAAGGTTCTCGGAGTCGAACATACCGGCATCAGTACCGTGGGTTCCTTACCGGGCGGGTTGCCCCCCTTGTCACTGCCTGACTTGTCTTTCGAAACTATTCGACAACTGGCCCCGGTTGTGTTGGCAACGAGCCTATTTGCTCTCACCGAGGCGGTTTCCATCGCACGTTCCCTGGGGGCACGCGCCAATCAGCATATCGATGGCAATCAGGAGTTTATTGGTCAGGGATTGTCTAATATTGTCGGGTCATTCTTTTCTGGCTACGTGGCAACCGGTTCATTCAATCGAAGTGGGCTTAACTTTCAGTCTGGAGCAAGAACGCCACTCGCTGCAGTCGCTGCTGGCATTTTTTTAGCCGGGGTCGTGGCGCTGGTCGCGCCGTTAGCTGCCTATCTGCCTAACGCGGCCATGGCAGCAATTCTTTTCCTAGTTGCTTGGGGCCTGATCGACTTTCACGCGATACGTAACATCATACGCACCAGCGATTCCGAGACAGTGGTGCTGGCAGTTACCTTTCTCTCCACCCTATTCTTGCAGTTAGAATTCGCCATCCTGTCTGGGATGCTTTTATCCTTGGGATTGTACCTAAATCGTACCTCGCGCCCCAATCTAATCTCGCGAGTCCCGGACCCGAATAGCCCAGGGCGTGACTTTATCACCAACACCAACCTTCCAGAGTGTCCACAATTCAAACTTGCTCGTTTGGATGGATCACTCTTCTTCGGTGCGGTCAGTCATGTGGCGGAAAGCCTCAAGCTAATGGAGGATCAAAATCCTGGTCAGAAACATATCGCTATCTCAGCCACTGGGGTAAATTTTATTGATGTGGCGGGGGCGGAACTTCTCGCTAATGAGGCCAATCGACGGCGGAATATTGGAGGGGGACTGTATCTAATCCGCACGAAACCGGAAGTACATGAAACACTTCGGCGAGGTGGTTATCTCGAAATTATCGGCGCGGAGAATCTTCTCTCTGGTAAAACCGAGACGATCGCTCATGTCGTCGCAAAACTCGACCCAGAAATATGCGCTACTTGTAAGGTACGAATCTTCCGCGAATGTGCTAGGAAATCTGGGGCTCAGACCGGGGGTTAAAACAGATAGCACTACTAAAAACAATTTCGTTGCCTCTAGTTAACCAAAATTGCCATCGATCCGTCATTTCAACCGAGAATTATGGAGTGACGGACCTAATGGTTTACCAGGTAGCAACTTGGCGTTGAACAGTTCCACTCGTTTTTTTTCGTTGGTTTCAAAAACCACAGCGGAGTTTACAAAATATGTCTCAACCCATCATTCTTGCGGCAGTTGATCTCGATCATCGCGCCAGTACAGTCATTACTCACGCCAACCGACTCGCCGCCCTATGCCAAGGTCACCTAATGGTTGTTCATATTGTCGATTACGACAGTGTCTATGAAGATGATCACGGCTTTCCCCAACCTCCTGGGAAGATCCGAGAGGATATGATACGTCACGCTCGAATGTCTTTATTTGGCATGATCCATCACCTGAATCTATCGACAAATCTAATTGAGATCCAGGTCAAAACGGGTCCCGTAGTGGACACCCTAATAGACCTTGCTGCGACCATACACCCACGCTATGTGCTAATCGGGGCCTCTCGTTTCGGAATTTTAGGTTCAACGACAGGATTGGTTACGGCTTTTAATGCAGGTAGCAATGGGCAGCTTTTAGTTGTACCAAACACCAACACAGCTCTATCCAACTGGGACATAACCTCCCGAATACGCCAATGGATCGGACAAAACGTGGTGGCCCCGATAAAATAGCTGTGAGACAATGATTTATGGGACGGGTTCTCAGCCCTTTGGATGTAACACTCGCCATCCCTGGGGCGTTGTCCCAGACTGCTATAGGATCGCGCCGTTGGCACCCCTGAACAACTACAACGGTTACAACTGCACAAGCTATAAAATTCTCGTTCCTTAACTCAAGTTACTAGCTAGCGCGTTTTCTCCCCTCTCCCTCCGAGAGAGGGGCTTTTTCGCTTCCTATGTAGAAGCATAGGAACGATGTGTAAGAACAGGTGTTGGGGTTAAATGGGTAACCTGATCGATAAATCGATTGATGAGTTCTCAGAATAGTGATTTATTGAGAATCATATGAACAAAAACGCCGGCAGCATAGCCTGCTGCTACTGCTGGCGTCCAACGCAGATGGGCCATGAAAGTATAAATACCGCGTGACTGTCCCATCAGAGCTACCCCCGCCGCTGAACCAATCGATAATAGGCTCCCGCCAATGCCCGTTGTTAGCGTAATTAGTAACCATTGCCCATCTGACATATCGGGATGAATGGTGAGTACCGCGAACATCAGTGGGATATTATCAAGAATCGCTGAGATTATTCCAATCAAAATATTCGCAGCACTCGGTCCTAACTGTCCGTACATTAACTGAGACATCACCGCTAAATATCCCAATACCCCCAGTGCCCCCACACACATCATAACACCATAGAAAAACAGCAAGGTGTCCCACTCAACAGCCACAATCTTGTGGAAAAAATCAAAAGCAAGTTCTCCTCTCGAGCGTCTTAAAAAGTACGCTTGTAATTGCAGATAACCCAATCCTGTCATCATACCGAGCACCGGTGGCAGCGTAAAAAGGTTGTGAGCGACAATCGCAGTAATGATGGTGAGAATAAATAGAACCGTGCTCACCACTGCCCCAGGTTTCAGCGTGATGTTCATATCTTGGGCGGATGGCGCCCCGGCTGGAACCGCCCAGTGCATGAATGCAGCAGGAACAACGAAACTAACCATGGCAGGTACGAACAGTACGAAGAACTCACTAAAACTCAGGACTCCTTTCTGCCAGACCATCAGGGTGGTAATATCTCCAAATGGACTGAAGGTACCACCGGCATTAACAGCAACAACGATATTGATACACGAGAGGACGACAAAACCTGGCGAATTCCGACCCACTGCCAATACTACAGCACACACTACTAATGCGGTGGTTAAATTGTCAGCAACCGATGAAATAAAGAAGGCCAATGTCCCAGTTATCCAAAAGAGAGCGCGATAGCTAAATCCTGAACGGACCAACCATGCCTTGAGGACCGCAAAGACGTTTCGATCTTCAAGCGTGTTCACGTAGGTCATTGCCACCAACAAAAACAACATCAATTCGGCATATTCCAGAAAGACTTGGCGGAACGCTCCCTCTACTACATGCGATGGACCAAGACCACGATAGGAAAATGCAATAAGTATCCACAAGAGACCAGCGGCGACTACCATCGGTTTTGATTTGCGTAGCTGAGTAGTTTCCTCCGTGATTACCAGCACATAGGCCAAGATGAATATTCCCAGCGCGGTAATTCCTGCCCAATGATTGGTAAGTTCGGGGAGGTGTTCAGTAATTTCAGTCATACTGATTATTATTGCTCCGATGAATGATGAGACATGGTGAGATTTCTTATGTTTTGATCGCTGCTACGCTGCCCATCAGGGAGCAAAATCTATGGTTGCTTGGAATCAAAGCGAGGGTATATCAGAATGCCTCTTCCCAATTCCTTGATAGACGCATCGCGCAATTAATCAATCCGACCATTGAATAGGTCTGAGGATAGTTTCCCCATAACTCGCCGGTTTTCGGATGGATATCCTCGGAGAGTAGACCCAAGACAGATCGACGTTTCAGCACGGTCTCGAACAGGGCACATGCCTCACCCTTCTTTCCCAATGCCGCCAAGGCCTCGATATACCAGAAGGTGCAAATGGTGAAAGAAGTTTCCGGCAACCCGAAATCATCCTCGGTGGCGTAGCGCAACAACAGATCGCCACGTTTGAGGGTACGACCAACCGCAACGACAGTGGCCTTGAAACGGGGGTCATCGGCGGAGAGGAAAGCCAATTCGTGCAGCAGCAATAGAGTTGCATCCAAGGCATTGCCTTCAAAGGTGGAAACAAAACTTCCGAGCTCAGCATTCCAAGCCCGGCGGGAAATATTGGCGTGCAATCTATCGGCCTGCTGCCGCCACCAAACCTGACGATTGGGTAGACCCAGGGTTACGGCTATTTTAGACAGACGGTCGCAACCGGCCCAACACATCACCGCCGAGAAAGTATGAATGGCCGAAAGCGCCCGTAATTCCCAAGGGCCAGCATCTGGCTGATCATAAACAACAATAGCACGCCGCCCCAGGCCCTCAAGCCGCTCAAACAGTATTCTGTCGCCGGCCAATGGTAGACGACGATCGAAAAAGGCATGGGTTGCGGCTAAGATAACGCTGCCGTACACATCATTTTGGATCTGCAAATGAGCCTGATTACCAATGCGAACCGGACCCATACCTCGATAGCCCGATAATGCAGAAGCGGTATGCTCCTCTAAATCGGTGCGTCGGGTAATGGCGTAACAGGGTTTCAGTGCCTGTTCATTACTCTCGCCCACAATATTGGTGATATAGCCGAGATATTCTTCCATAGTCCGCGTAGTGCCCAGGCGATTCAACGCATGGACCACAAAATAGGCATCACGTAGCCAGCAGAACCGGTAATCCCAGTTGCGTTCGGTAAATGGTGCCTCTGGGATTGACGTAGTCAATGCCGCAACGATGGCCCCGGTTTCTTCGTAATTGCAGAGTTTCAGGGTAATGGCAGCACGAATCACCTCGTCCTGCCAATCAAAGGGGATCGACAACGATCGTACCCAAGTCCGCCATCGATCTAGGGTACGCTCCAGAAATATCTGTGCAGTATCCTCGATCCCGGCATTGAGCCCCTCATCGGAACCAAGAAACAAAGTGATCGTGTGTTCGACCACAAAGGCAGTCTCTTCGACCACATAGGACAGAGGTGCGGTGGTGGTCAAACGGAGCGCCCCAGACTGGCTCTGGAAGCGAATGTGGTTGGAACCGAGCGTAATTTGTGGTGTAAGTGCGCCATAATCGAAGCGTGGTCGCACTCGAATACGAATCCGTGGACGCCCTTGAACCGGCACAATCCGCCGTACCAACATGGGCGGGCGGAACATGCGTTCAAATTGGGCAAAGCGCGGGGCAAAATCAATGATTTCTACCGCATTACCATCTTCATCTTCCAAACGTGTTGCTAATACCGCCGAATTAGATAAGTAATATTGCTGTCGGTGCTGGCAACCAATCAATTCCACGGCATAGTAGCCCCCATTGGTAGGATCCTCGGGATGAAACGAATTCTCGCCGTTGACCAGGGCATGGAATACCGGGTCACCATCAAAGCGCGGAAAACCCCACCAGACAATTGTCGCGTTTACGTCAATCAGTGCAGCGACCGTACCATTTCCAATGACACCAAGCTCGAGGGTATTCATTTATCTCTCCGTCAATGTCGTCGCCACGGCAGCAAGCCACACTTTCAATTCTGATGGTGAGCTGATGTGGAACTGTGCTAGTAGTGATGGCGGATTACCAATCTTGATGGAAATCCCCTCCATGCGATTAATCACTTGGAATCCACTTTCGTCAGTAACATCATCTCCGGCAAAGATGGGTATCCGCCCAATATAGGGGGGAATCGCCATGAAACGTTCAATGGCTTTACCTTTGTCGGCATCCGCAGCGATGATCTCAACGACACTGTGGCCGGCGAGCAATCGGAAATCTTCTCCCAATTCTCGCATAGCGTATTCCGCTAGTGACCACGCATCAGGCTTGAGTTCAGGATTTTGACGATAATGCAGGGCAAGCGATTGAGATTTCTTTTCGATGAGCAGGCCAGGTAAGTGATACGCTCGCTCCTCAATCAATGGAACGATATTGGTAATCGCCTCGTGCCGATGGCGGTCGTTCGGTATTGTGGTCCCGGCATGACGCCACTCGATACCATGAGTTCCCGCAGCATCGAATTGTCCCGAAAACATGCGATCGATATCCGTCAGCGCACGTCCACTAATCAGTGCCAATGCCCCGTCGAGTGCCTGACGGAGAACGCTCAATAGCGCCGGAAGAGTAGCAGAGATAATAACACTATCAGGCGTTTGGGCGATATCAATGAGGGTTCCATCAATATCCAGGAACAATGCCCAGTGACGACGATTCTCGATTACGGGAGGGGCTGCCCTCATTTTTCCTCTCCTTGTTTGCGATTATCGGATGATGTCTCAACAGCAGCGATGTGTGCCTCGATCCGTTGGCGTTTACGCATCCGGGCAGCGTCGAGCAACATACGCCCCGCCCAGAAATAGATATTATGCTCGCCAACCATATCACGCATGAGCCTCATCCGTTCCTGTCGCTGCTCAATCGGCATAGTGAGACCACGATGAAGGGCCTCACCCATGGAGTTACTGTCATAGGGATTCACAATCAATGCCTCAAGTAGTTCACGCGAGGCCCCGGCAAAGATACTAAGGATCAAAACTCCATCCTCATCATCACGAGCGGCGACAAATTCCTTAGCAACTAGATTCATACCATCATGCAAACTGGATACTAGACAGAGATCGGCGGCCCGATATAGCATAAAGACCGCATCAGATTCGTGGTGTTTGGCTGATAGAATAATGGGTACCCACCCCTCGATTCCGAAACGCTCATTGATGGTACGCGCCATTTGTTCGGCTTCCAGTTGGGTGTTGCGATAGACAGGAAGCCGGCTTCGGGTAGGGGCAGCGATTTGCAGCATGGTAAAGCGACCAATCCACTCAGGGTGATTTTCCAACAAGTTTCCAACAGCGCAAAAGCGATCTGCAATGCCTTTGGTATAGTCAAATCGCTCGACGCCCACCACCAACATTGTATCCGCCATCAGACCGTATTGGTGGCGAATCATGGCGCGACACGCTGCAATTGAAGGTTGATTAGCCAAAGCCGCTGGCGGCCATTCAATCGAGATTGGATAAGGACGCACCACGGTAGTACTGGCGCCAGTACTCACCACACTCTGTTCACGGTTGATATTACATTCCAAGAAACGGTCTACTGATTCCAGGAAGTTAAGACAATGGAATTGTGTATGGAAACCAAGAATTGAACTTCCCAGCATTCCCAACAAAATCTCCTCACGCCATGGACAGATACTAAAGGCCTCTGGATTTGGCCAAGGAATGTGCCAGAAAGTGATGATAGTGGCATCAGGGAGGCGTTCGCGTACCATACGTGGTAGCAGAGCAAAGTGGTAGTCCTGAACCAAAACTACTGGGTTGGGAGTAGTGGCCTCAGCCACTACCGCATCAGCGAATTTGCGATTCACAGCGACGTATTGCTCCCAATCGCTGGCACGAAAAATTGGTCGCACGAAAGCAATATGACAAAGTGGCCATAAACCTTCATTGGCAAAGCCGTAGTAATAACCATCCTGTTCCTTCTCGGACAACCATATTCTGCGTAGGATGTAGACGGGAGCCTCAGGAGGTACTCCAAGACGATTATTGGCATCAACGGTGCGATTATCGGCCGAACCGCTGCCGTGGGCGATCCAGGTCCCACCACAAGCCCGACAAATGGGCTCAAGGGCGGTTACTAGACCACTGGCGGGGCGTTGAACAACAATACGGCCGTCCTCTTCCTCGTTATGGATGTAAGGCTCGCGATTGGATACCACAATTACCTGCGCCTCGGGCAATTCATTGCGCAGTAAAGTGCGTAGGCTCTCAGGACTCCAGTCGATGCGAATGGCATCAGCCACACTTCGCGGCACGTCAAGGTCACGCAACATTTTGCGTACCTCACGCACCAGCGGGGCGATTTCTGGTTCCAGAAATGTGTCTGTCTGACTTTTCTCGGAAGTAACTAGGCCGTTGCGCACGGCTTGGACCCAGCCCTTCAGCATCACTCGTGCGACAATGATGGTAATTATCGCCACCACCACTCCCAACACTGCGAGAAATACCGCCATATATTGTTCAGCCGTAGAGCTACGGCGCTCGATAAACATGAGATCATGAACAATAATCAGGCGTCCCAATTCGACATTATCCACCGTTAGGGTAAAAACTGCTGCCAATACCGGTCCCGCCTCTAAATGTTCCACCGTGAACGTTTTCTTGCTCGCAGTGGAGGGCAACGGACAAGATAAAGCCTTGGGCCATTCTGATGAGCGGTGCGACAATACTCCATTTGGCATACATAAGCCCAGTGCCAACAACCTCTCATCACGAGCAATCCGGCGAAACAAACCATCAATTTTACTATTTTCTTTGGATGCGATCATGGCGTTAACCGTGTCTTGAATCGAGTCAAAAAGCAGTTGCGACCGTAATTCAACATCAGTACGAAACCAACGTTGCACCAGTTCTCCCACCAGGGGGGCAGTACCCCAGGCGATTCCGCCAAGAATGGTAAGGAGCGGAAAAATAAACCTTAAAGCCATACGCATGGAATCAGTATCTCCTTAGAACTTAGTGCTTGATCACGTATTATTGTGTTAATGGAGTCTTAGGCGAGACGCGTAATTCCTTTAGAAATGATGAAGTGGCCATACCCGCTGCACCACTAACCATTGACATACCGCAGGACAATATTGAGGCGCCGATCACGTAACCTATCCCAACAGATGTTGCCACACCATTAGCCATAAATCCTAATGCTGGCGCTACACTTACCATTATTCCCGCCGACGCCCCAGCAATACAACCAATGATCAGCGAATCAGAACTAATAAAATTGTCCCCCCGCCGGATTAGCAACACCGTTTCTTGGACCGCCTCACTCACTGGGCCAGTGAGGAGTAACAACATTTCGGTATCGAGGATACTGGCACGGACAGGCGTCACTATTAGAAATCCGGCGGCAATCATTGCAAACTTTTGACTGGTTCGTATCATAAGAGATCTCCTATAAGTTAGGTTATAGATACGGCCACCTCTATTACTTTACGCAAACTGCCATCTGGTCACTTAGAGGAACTAAGCAACCACGCGGTAAGAATGGCCACGCCGCCACTAGCCGCGCCTACTCCACATCCTAGCCCGGTCAAATTCACTAATAAATTGACACTCGCAGGAACACCAACCCCCGTTACCATAGCACCGGCAAGGGGGAGACTTCCTGCGAGAATTCCGGCAGCAGCCCCGGCGGTACAACCAATAATCACAGTATCCAGGCTGATAAAATAGTCCTCACTCGCTACGATGGGGGCTGTCGGTTGGATAGTCGGTGTCACAGGCACAGCTTTTACTTCATGTACCATTCCCTTTTCATTTTCTACATAGTCTGCTGGAGGCTCACGGGAAAGTTCTGGAACAAAAACTAGTAGCCCTATACCAAGAACCACGGTTAAAATTCCGCCCAATATCGACTGATACCACACTCGTTGAGAACGCATATTTTCATACCTCAGGTATAACTATCTTTCTGACTCAAGTTGCCACCTGACAACGGTTAAACCGTTTTCCAATAGGGATTGCAAAATTCAGATGACACGGGTGGCGTGCTTGATAATTCAGACCACCAGCGTAAAGTTGCGCAGGGAGAGTGCAGTAATTCTTTCAGACACGCCAACGGCGTGTCGGTATATCAGCCCAGGGCAACACCCTCACTGCCATTAAGTTAAGGGAATCTCTCCTAAAACAAATAGTTACATCGTTCCCACGCTCCGCGTGGGAATGCATCCCGCGACGCTCCTGCGTCGCGTGTCTCGAAACACGGCACATCCATTGTGGTGATTCCGTTCCATGCGGTCATATACAACAATGACTTCCGGCTTGTCCGTGATCCCCACCAATACGCGACGCAGGAGCGTCGCGGGATGCGTTCCCACGCGGAGCGTGGGAACGATGTAACAGAATTGGTAACTGTTTGTTAGAAAACAGAATTCCTTAACTTAATGGCAGTGAGGGCAACACCCTGGTCGAAGATTTAAAATTTCTAGCCGTCCTGAAAGGGCGGCAGTATCTACATAACACCCTGTACCCGCGCCCTTTCAGGGCGCGATTTTTGAGGTGACTCCAAACCCATGGCGTTTCACGTCCTTGTATCCTCGACTCTGACAATCCCGGCTGGCTCCCCCTAACTCTCCAAGCGACTTCACCCCCCGTAAGCGTTCACTCCCCTCTGGGAGCGCGGCCGTCTCGCCCGCTCTTGTGCGGCCAAGATGGCCGCGCTCCCAAGGAGATCTGAACGGTGACCACCCCCGCCCCCCTTTCCTGTTAAGGAGAGGGGGGTTAGGGGGTGAGCTTAGGGGGAATGAATGATTACGAAGAAAAAGGTGCACTGGGTAGCAATTTGGATTAAATTAGTAATAAGCAACGGAATCAGCATCCCACCGCTTATTCAAACTCAGCGTTCTTAAACCGCAATACATTGCAATTCTCTTGCACGGTACGCTGCAATCCATCATCAAAACCTGTTGCTAATTCAGCGTGAATCTCAATAGCAACCTTTACTTTTACGCCAGGTCGTGACGTGAACGGTAAGATAACCTCATCGACAACATCAGAGAATTGTTTCTTGGCTAAGAACGGGTCGAGTTCGATACTGCCGTAGAACTGCTTCTTAGTCACCTGCTGTATCTCGTTCCCAGCAGGCGGATGGTTTTTATTTTTGGAAGTCTTAGTGCGTGGTGCATCGCTACCAGCCAGTGTAGTCTCTATCATTTCAGTCAGCTTTGGCCGCAGGCAGCTTCCCTCGGCGGATCGCTGGATTTCCGCGTATGCTGCCGCCGTACTAGGCTCAATCAACAGTAGCGAGGAATCGAGTAATACTGACGTGCGTTTTCCGCAGCTAAAACCGATGTAACGATCTCCCTCCTTGCCTTGTGCGAAACCAAAGAAATCTTGACTTTCAGCACCAGCGGCTATCGTGTGCTGAAACACCTTGTCATCCTTTAGTCGCGGGAGATAGGGTTGCTGGCAACTCTGTTGCCATACATGGAGCGCGTTGACCTCCTTGGTGTCATTTTTCCAAAACCACATCTTGAGCATTGTTGCTAAATGGATCGGTGCCCATTCAGTAATCAGAAGTTCATTCTCCTTTAGTACGCGCTCAATTTCCTGCGATAGATTTTGCGCACCAGGATTCACTTGGAAGTGTTCCCACCGAAGTTCAGACAGACCTTTGCCAGGTCGCGCCTCCTGCATCGGCGCAAGCATCCATCTGTACGTTTCCCGAACCATGCGACGCAGTGCTTCATGCGCATCATCACGGTTCTTCTTGGCCTGCCTTGCCTGGAACTGATCAAGGTTAAGCTTCATTTCATCGATATCGGAAACGATAGATTTCCACGCAAGGGAAGAACGTATCTGATCCTTCAAACGACCCACGCTTTCCTGGTCCGCCACCAGGAAGATCAAACGATTCTGTTTGAAACGCGGCTGATCACCCCGTTTCTTCAGAATTTCAGTAGCCCGCCCAATGGCAAGGTTCGCAAGGTTCGGCACGCTACGACTGAAAGCGGCATCCGGTGGTAATACCACGAGGCGTAACGCCCAATCATCCGGTACGTCACCACTGCTCACAAAGACGTGGATACCACCGAATACGCCGCCGGAAAAACTACGCTGCACCAGGTCGCGGATAGCGGGAAATACATCCTCCTTGTCCTGAAAGCGGCGTTTACGTTCCTCCATCTCACGCCGTAGATTTGGACGAGTGTCTAGCCAGAAGCGATTATTCGCGTGATTCAGATAGTGGAGACGGTCATTCAACCGACGCAAGGCATCCTTGTATAGGCCCACTTGCTGGCCTGGTTGCGCCACGCCCAACACGACACGCTCAAGTTCCAAACCTCGAACCATTTGGTTCGCCGTACTGGGTGCGCTGCCTAGAAAGACCGCCCGTGCGGAGCGGCGGCAAGCTTGCACACTGCCCAGCCGAGTATCACGATTCTCGATCTCGGTGGTTTCGGCTCGCTCACCATCAACATCACGCTCGATAACCGGGTCCCAGCCCTGCGGTAGGTAGTAGATCACTTCATTACGGATATCGGCGTCGTATAGCGGCAAACTGCCCGGCATGATCAGGGGATCGTTGTTGCCATCCTTCCATAGGCGATGGATCACCTTTGCCATCAACTTCAGCACCCCACGGGTGCGTTGAAAGTTGTCGAGCGTTGACCAATCCTCATACAGACGGTCGAATACCTCCGGGTGAATCGGGTAGGCGCGCATTAATCGGTCGAAATAGCGGCTTTCCTGAGTTTCCTGTGGGAAATCGTCGCGGTTGGTCGTATAGAAATCAGCAAACGAATGGCATATTGGGTGGTGTTTCAGACCTGGATATTGCGGTAGCCATTCTTCAAACATGGGTAT
>CAUYTY010000067.1 GCA_963575655.1 Gammaproteobacteria bacterium
TACCCACTATTGGTCTATCGTGGCTATCTGAGTGTGCCAACCCGTCGATGTTGTTGACCGAATGACGGAAGTTGGCAACTGGAGTTTTGAGTAGCTGGCCAGACTTTCCGAAAATAGCCTTGCACTGAGATCGAAAAATGTTATTGAGATTTCCTAGCAGTGCCGATTCATCTTCTCCAGTAATCGAAAACGAGACTCGTCTTGTGCGCGGATTAGTCCTTTTTTTGGGGATGATCACCCTTTATCGTGCCATTGCCTTGGTGGTTGCCGATCTACCGTTGTTCTTAGACGAGGCCTATTACTTCGATTGGTCGCGAACCCTGGAATTTGGCTATTACTCTAAACCACCGCTGATCGCTTGGGCCATTGCCGCCACGACGAGCCTGTGTGGCGATGGTGAATTATGTGTGCGCACCCCGGCCCTATTGGCGCATCCTTTTACGGCCTTTGGTTTGTTTCTCGTTGGGCGGCGTTTGTATGGTGCGGGGGCTGGTCGAATTGCCGCATTGCTCTATATCACCCTGCCGATGGTTTCCCTTTCGTCTTGGATTATGTCCACTGATGCCCTGTTATTGCTGTTCTGGACCTATGGATTGTGGTTTTTGGTTCGTGCCCTGGAGGACGATCACTGGGGGGATTGGCTAGGGCTGGGTGTGTGTATAGGCGTGGGACTCCTTGCCAAGTACACGATGGTGGCTCTTCCATTGTCGTTAATGCTGTATCTGGTGTTTTCTCCAGGCCACCGTTATCAGCTACGTCGTCCTAAGTTCTACGCCGCATTGGCTGTGGCGATGATAATTTTCTCCCCGAATGTCATTTGGAATCTATTTCATGGCTTGGTAAGTTGGCGCCACACGGCAGATAACGCCGCCCTTGACCACCCCCTTTTCCACCCAGCCAAACTCGGCGAATTTCTCGGGGGGCAATTCATGGTTTTTGGCCCAGTTTTGACTGTAGGCTTGTTGGTAGCCTTGGCGGAACGAGGAAAAAACATGGTGATGGGACCCAGTAACACGGTGGAGTGGCGTCGGCGTTTGCTGCTTACCCTGGGGTTGCCCTTGTTTGTAGTTATGTGTGGGGAGGCCCTCGCGGCCCGGGCCAATGCTAATTGGGCGGCGCCTAGTTATCTGAGCTTTACCTTGTTGGTGGCTGCCTGGTTCGCGGCTGCTGTGCCTTGGCGCTCAACGCTGGATGGCCTGAGTGGTACGGGGAAAATATCGCAGTGGCGTAGTCGTTGGTTGATTGTTGCTCTTGCATTCAACGTATTGGTTATGGCGGTGGGTTATCACTATGACGTGCTGTCTCGGGCATTGGGAGTTGCGCCGGTGCGCCATCTCGATCCCTATGCACGCCTACGCGGTTGGCGTGAATTGGCGGCGCAGGTTCAAGATCTACTGGTGCGTCACCCTGGTAGCGGGGTGTTGGGGGATGATCGGGCGGTGCTGGCGGAGCTTGGCTACTATCTGCGCCCCCGTCCTGTGGTGTTGGTGGTTTGGAATCCCGCAGGGACAGTCTCGGACCACTACCGCTTGAATGCTGATATCCGTCAGCGACCGGATGGCGAGTATCTATTCATTGCCCGTGGAACGGATTTTAAGTCGGTGGCTACTGCCTTTGGTGCAGCGGAGGACTTGGGCGTGATTCGGGTGCCAACCCATCGAGACTCAGCCCTGGAGTGTCACGTCTACTGGGTGAAAGGCTTCCAGGGATATCGTTTGAATCCGGCATCTCATTGATCATTCGTGCTTACGAGCCCTTCGATCTGCCCAAGGCAGCGTATTTTCATCGTCTTCTGTCGCGGGAATTCCGCTTGACGAGTTACGTCTGGGTTAGCGATACTTTGGCCGCTGCTGGGGTGCCGCCCTTCAACAGGTAACCAAAGTAACCTTGCGGTGGTTGTTGAGGTTCGCTCGGGACGCTGTAGCGTTCTGACTAGAGCCGGTGGGTGGTGTCTTGAGCTACCTGCGAGAGATTATTGTAGAGAGTGTTGCTGGGTTATCGAGTGATCGCCTTACAGAGCAACAGTTCCTGGAAAATTTGCCATGCCTCAGTTTCAGTTAGTGAAAATGTGGTTGCTTTTTGCGGTTGCTCTTCTCTCTACGCTCGGAATGAGTCACGCGATGGCAGCGGATATGCCGGCGGGAGGGAAGGTCGAGCCGTTGGTTATGGTCTCGGAAGAAAAGGGAGCGTCGCGGATTCGACCCATGACGGATGCGGAGCAAACCTCCGCGATGTGCGTAGTCGGTGCTACGGCAGGAATGACAGCGGCGTATGTGGCCGGACCGAGTGAGGTTATCCTATTGATAGTGGGTGGCATGGTGGTGCCGTCCTCTTCGTCGGTTCTGTTCCTGGGCCTGTTTGGGACAATAGCTGCGGCAGGTTGTACGATTGGTACGTTGGCGACACCGGCGACTTCCTGGCTGTATCACCATTTTTCCGATCGCTGACGAGTTTGGTGATTGATTTTGACGGTGGGCGGAATTTGTTTGTTTTTTCCCTAGCCTCGTGGGGATTCGGGTTCCAGCACCAAAGGCAGCGTTTCCTCCCCTCTACCCTTCGGGATTGAGGGGTTTCCACGCCGAGGATTTATGAAAGTTTGCTCGTTTCGGGTCGTATTTGTGCTGATGGCCGTGATTTTCCTCACACTTTCGCCTCAGGCGTGGGCGGAGGAGGAGCGTGAGGGGCTGTCCGATGCTACCAAGGGGGGAATTGGCTGCCTGGCCGCTGTGGGGGGGACGT
Source organism: Gammaproteobacteria bacterium (assembly GCA_963575655.1). Taxonomy (NCBI): domain Bacteria; kingdom Pseudomonadati; phylum Pseudomonadota; class Gammaproteobacteria; species Gammaproteobacteria bacterium. Next base: position 2,740 of record CAUYTY010000067.1, read on the forward strand.
TGGCCGCGTCGCTCTTGGCGGGTCCAAGTGAGCTGGTCATGGTTGCTGCGGGTGGGACCTTATCTCCGTCGGCAACAACGCCTTTATTGGTAAGTTTGACGGCCACGCTGTTTGTAGCTACTTGCAGCATGGGCATTGCCGCGACGCCTGCTGTGTTGTGGTTTTCCGAACAGGTTGGGGTTGTCTTCGACGGATTACGCGGCCGTGGAGCCTCCACCATTGATACCCATCGGCGGCCGGAACCGACGCTTGCGGTAACGGGCAAGCAGTCCGACGGTATCGGTGCGGGTACTCTGGTTGTCCAGTCGTCCCATTAAGTCGATGCGGACGAAACAGAATTTCCCATTTTACGTCATTATCTGAGTCGGATATCGATTCGGGAGAGCCTACTCGTGCCAAGCCGTCTCATGAAGAAGACAAGCTTGATTGCGGCATTTACCCTAGGGACCGTAATCGGTGGTGGGAGTGCCGCGTGGGCGGCTGCGCCGTCGATGGAGAGTGCCGCTCCTCAAGATACTGCTTTGTTTACACCCATGTCTGATGCTGAGGCCATGGGCGCTGGTTGTTTCGTGGCGGGTTCGGCCAGTTTAGCGGCGGCCTACGCATTGGGGCCAACCGAGTTGATGATGTTGGCCACCGGTGCGGTAATTGTTCCCTCATCCTCATCGTTACTGTTTCTTGCCCTAGGTGGCATTTTGGGGGCAGGCGTCTGTGGAGTGGGGGCCGCGCTCACGCCAACTGTTATGTGGGCGGTGGAGAATTCCTCCGGGATAAAGGCCAATCTCAAACCAGAGTCACGGGAACCTAACCCGGCGGTGCCGACCAAAGCGAATCTGACCGGCGATACGATAGCCACTCAGCAAGCGGCAGTAGTACGGCCGATGAATGAGGGAGAGATTCAGGGAACGGGGTGCCTCCTGGGAATTCTAGGATTGGGGGCGATTACCTTGGCGGCAGCTCCTACCGAGATAGTTATGTTGGCAGCGGGCGGTGTAACGGTGCCGTCGAAGACTTCGTTATTGATGATGGGAATATTGGGGACAGTGGTTCCGGCGAGTTGTACGATTGGCTCGGCAGCCTCATTGCCATTGGTGGCGCTATATAAGAGTTTCGATACCAATGCCATTGGGCAGCGTTTGGCCTCTATGTTGGGGTGGGAGCGTTGGTCACCGGCCCCGGTTGCGCTACCAGCAGGGGTGGAAGGGGCGAAGATCGGGGGGTTGGATTCGTTGCCGTCGACAACTATTGCGGAACCAAGGGTTAGTACGGCGTTGCAGATTGGACAACAAGAGCCAATGGGAAGCATGCTTCCCCTCGCTTCGATGCTTTACAGTCCCTGATGAATTACAGTTTTTGACTGCTCATACCTAATAACTTGGTATGGGTCATCCTTGTTATGTGTGGCCGGTACCGTGAGGAAATGCCAGTGGTGGTTCGACAGGTAGTGCGGTGGGTGGCTATCGCGATCTGGTGTGGGTGGTTTTCGGCGGGTACGGCCTTTGCCGCTACCGAAACGAGAACCGCAGAGGCGCTCTCTGACACTGAGATAGCGAGTTTCGGGTGTCTGACCGGTGGTACTGGGTTGTTCGCCGCCGGTTATGTGGCCGGACCGAGCGAGGCTATCATGTTGTGGGGTGGTGGGTTATTGGTACCGTCGGGAAGTACGGTACTTGCCATTTCTCTTTTAGGTGCCTTGGGTGCTGCTGGTTGTTCTATTGGAGCGACCCTCGCCCCGACTGTGGTATGGTTCTCTGATCAGTCTGGTCGTTTTCTTTCGTATTTGGTGAGTCGCGCCAGATAATATTGTCTGGGCGAAAGTAGTTGTCATCCTTGAATGAAGTTCGTTGGAGCATCCTAATGAAGAGAGTGATTGCGATTTTGTGTCTATCGTTGCTTCCGCTAATGGTCCGTGCGGAGAGTGCCAGTGTTAAACCGGTAGGTGTTGTGCCTCCTCCGGTGGTCGCTCCTGCTGCTGATCGTGGTGCGGGTAGTTCGGCATGGCGGACGGTGGTCACTGGCCTGGGGGTTGTGGGTGGTGTGATCGTCGCCGACATATTTATGGGGGGCTCGCTGACGGCTTCGCTGTTTGGTTGGGGCTCTACGGCGGCGGCGGGACCGGTGGTTTATTCACCCGAGGTATTAGGTGCGCGTGCTGCAGGCGCTGTGCTCGGAGAGATGATTACCCCCGCGACTCATCTGCGTGATGCTGCTGCACGTCAGGATATGTTCTACACCTTGGTGCTAGGTGTGGGCGCAGTAGCGGGTGCGGCCGCGAGCTATTGGTGGGCGGGTAATGCCGGAGACGTGGATACTAACCCTGGCGGTAAATAGAATTGCCGGGGAGTGCCTGGTCGAAACCTGCAAAACTTGAAATTATCCTGCGCGAATCTTTGATTCGCCCTCTCTCAGACTATCTCCCCACGGGGAGGTACCGGGGGGCGTGTTAGAGATTCGCGCAGGGTCGCGTTTCAGACCCGGAATTCTCAACTTTTGAGAGTCAACTACCCCGCCCTAAAGGGCGAGGCTTGTGAAAGCAAGTCTTGAAGTTGA
>CAUYTY010000068.1 GCA_963575655.1 Gammaproteobacteria bacterium
TATAAATCATGAGGTTGCGTTGTCCGGCAGAGCTAGGTAGGGGGTTTCCGATAAGATCTATTGATTATCGACACCTGCCCATCACCCCCAAGCCCCGTTGTAGAGCCTCCAGCGGGTCATCGTCGGTAGCTAACACGAGGTGGTGCATTCCATGGTTGTGACATAGGGTGGTCAAGGTAGTGCGGTGGGCGTCAAAGGCATCGTGGTAACGGCGACGGGCCACACTAGAGCCTGCGTCAAAGGCGCATGTGGTGTGACCGTTACTCACCCGGTAATGGCCGGGGGGCGGCAGATCCGCCTCCAACGAGTCATACACCTGTATCAGCACCAAATCGTTGTGACGGGCGAGTTGTACCAGGTGGGCCTCGGTAAGAGCGTCTAGGGCCTGAAAGTCACTGAGTAGAAAGATCAAACTACCCGGCTGCGCAACACGACGCAGGCGAGTAAAGGCATCGGCTAGGACGGTGGCAGAATCAACCGAGAAGTCATAGCGAGAGGTGGTCCAGGCAGGGGCGTCGGCGAGTCGTTCCAACAGATGCAATAGAGGCGCGCGACCACGACGAGGCGCCAGTTCTCGATGAAACCCCTCGGCAAACAACAGACCGCCCAGACGGTCGCCGTGTTGTACCGCGCTCCAACCAAGCAGGGCGGCAGCCTGTGCGGCACGTACCGCCTTGAACGCTCCACGGGTAGCAAAGTGCATCGTGCGACGCAGATCTACCCAGAGCAACACGGCGCGTTCACGTTCCTCGCGGAATAGCTTGGTATGGGGACGACCAGTACGGGCAGTTACACGCCAATCGAGGGTGCGAGCATCGTCACCTTGCTGGTAGGGTCGCACCTCGTCAAATTCCATGCCACGCCCCCTAAATGGTGACAGGTAGGTACCGCTACGCGTCGAGCGGATGGTGCTCGGGCGCAAGGGCAACAACTCGGCGCCGCGATGCAGGGCGATAAGCGCACCGGCCGACACCCACACCAAACCATCCCCCTGCCTGGGTAAGGTAGGGTGTGACGCGGTAGTGGCGGGAGATCCTGATGAACGTCCAATCATGGCACTGCGATGTAGCCGAGTAGGGTCTCGACAAAGCGGTCAGGGGTTACGCCCTCGGCCTGCGCCTCATAGGTAAGCAGGACACGATGACGCAATACATCACCGGCCAAACTCTGAATATCTTCCGGGCTTACATAGTCGCGACCAGCCAGCCAGGCATGGGCACGGGCGCAACGATCCAGAGCGATGGTGGCACGCGGACTGGCCCCCCATTGCACCAAACGAGCGAGGTCGGGGTGGTAGCGGCCGGGTTCGCGGGTGGCAAGGACAATCTCGAGGAGGTAGCGCTCCAGTTCTTCGGCCATGTAGAGGTCGAGCACTTCATGTCGAGCTCGAAACAGGGTCTCCTGACTGAGTCGATTGATGGCCGGCGCCGGACCATTGACCTGGGCGCGGGCCTCGTCACGAGCTAGTTGCAGGATCTGACGTTCGGCAGGTACGCCCGGATAACCAATGCGCACATGCAACAGAAAGCGGTCGAGTTGGGCCTCGGGTAGAGGGTAGGTCCCCTCATGCTCGATAGGATTTTGGGTGGCCATCACCAGGAACAACCGGGGCAGCGGATAGGTGCTACTACCCACCGTGATCTGGCGTTCGGCCATCGCTTCCAGTAAGGCAGACTGTACCTTGGCTGGGGCACGATTCACCTCATCCGCCAGGATCAGGTTGTGAAACAAGGGACCACGTTGAAACTGAAAAGAGCCGTCCTGGGGACGGAACACGTCGGTACCGGTGAGGTCGGCAGGCAACAGGTCGGGGGTGAACTGTACCCGGTGGAAGTCGGCCTCGATAGCCTCACTCAAGACCTTGACCGCACGGGTCTTAGCCAGCCCCGGCGCTCCCTCCACCAACAGATGGCCATCGGCGAGCAAGGCGATGAGCAAGCGGTCGATGAGTAGTTCCTGTCCGAGGATGTGGTGGCCGATATGTTCCTTCAGCACGGCAAAGGCAAGTTGGGTAGCGGTGTGGTCCGTCATGGTGGGTTTTCTGGAGTGGGGGGGCGGAGTTACGGGTGCTGCGGCTACCATAGTCAACAGATGACGGATCTTAGAGACCGTGGAGAGGATGGGAAAGTTCCCAAGGGTGGATATTGAACGGCGGAGCTACAGCGCCAACTTCCTCTGTCGTCGCCATCAAGACACGCTGGACACGAATATTTTCTAACCAAAATTGCTATCGACAAACCGTTAAATCATCATTTCAGCAAGAATTTCGGAGTCCAGGCCACAAATTACCGTTTAAACCATCCGCGAAAATAAGCAGTAACTTGACTACCTAAACACAGGTATTCATCTCCATGACATTCAGGTATTTATCACACTCCCAACTTCACTTAGCATCTCGCCGTTACTAATTGACGACTAATTAATCCAAGTTGCCACCTATTCAAAATTCGGGATCACATCCAATCGTCCCCCCTCAATCCCTCCGTAAACGGGGGGAGGTCTGCGGCCTACTCCCTCCCTGTTTACGGGGAGGGCTGGGGGAGGGGGCAAGCAGGTGGCAACTTGGGTTAATTAGGAATGCGTAACTGCGAATAATGAGAATTCGAGTTACACAACTTCCCAAGGAAAAGATATCTAGAGTCTAGAGTAGATATAAGGAATGGGGCAGACTGAAATTCGCACAACGCCTTTTGGCTTATGGCGAGTTCAAGAATGAGAAAGATTATCGATCCCATGACAAAAAACTTTCTACCCGGTTCACCCCAGCGATGCGAAATAGGCAATCATATGAAATACACCAAGAATACCTCTTTAGGTTTTATAATCACTCTTGTTTTTGTCACAATCTCGCCACTTAGCCTTGCCTCTGATAATACAGTCGCTATCGGTGCCCTGCTCTACAATAACAACTGCGCCCATTGTCACTCTACAGAGCAAGGAGTTAACAAAATTGGGCCAACACTTAATAAGGTAGTTGGCCGCCATTTCGGCTCTGTACCTAATTATTCATATTCATCATTATTCCGATCATTAGATCTAACATGGACCGATGAAATGTTGGTAAAGTTCCTTGCTGGCCCACAAGCCATGGTTCCATGCCATCAAATAGCCACAAAGTCATTAGTCAGTTGCCCAGGTGGGACCAAGATGACTTTTAGAGGATTTTCCCAGAAATCAAGTGCCGAAACTGTCGTGAGGTATTTAAGATCTAAATAAACAAGACTATTTGCGGAATATTCGTTTGTTATTTAATCCAAGTTACTACCCGCAAACAGCATTAATAATCGGGCTATCCTGGAGTCTCGCCCAGGAAACAAACCCTGGGGGGAAATGGCTGTTCCCCCCCCAGGGCTAATCACAGTGTTCTTGTTTTAAAGAATTACCTTTGACTACCTCATTGCTCTCCTTCGAAGCTTAGGTAGGAAGGTCACTTCCCTCACCTCTCCTGTACAATTTTATATTGGTAGCCGTTCTAGTGAGTTCAAGTCGCTAGCTAGCCTAGTTCACTGAACACTGCCAAATGATTTATCCACAGCACCAACCGGTGGAACCAGACCGGCCATTCGGCAACCCTGAGCAACCGGGCCACTGGGAAATAGCTCATATAGGTAACGGAGGCCACCCCGAGTTTGGAACTTCTCACCGAGAATGTCATGCAACCGACGCCCCCGTGGGTGTTCGGCACACGCGAGACACTCCTGCAAAATGCGAATGACCTCCCAATGATCATCATTAAGTATCAATCCCTCTTCCCTGGCACAATCCTCCGCGTCCTTTACACTCCAATCCAAGGGGGCGCAGTGGAAATTGGGGTCCACCGGCAGTGGATGAGTTGCTTCCTGCATAGTCATCTCTTGTACATACATTGACATGGATATTCTCCTCGATTATTACGTGATAGACATTACCAGACGTAATGCCTAATTACCTGACGAAAAACTGCTGACGGAACTCAACATGATAGGGAACGCCATGCCCTTCAGGAGTTGCCTCTACCGAAAAGGTCAACACCTCTTCATTCGTCACCTGAAGATTTGCGAGATAATAATAGGTCGTAGGTCCATCTGAGATCTCTTTAAATTGCAGAGAGTAGATCTGACCAATAGCATCAGTAGCGGTCCCCACAACCATAGCCTTGCTCCCTCCCTGCGGCTCCTTGGACTGTTTGCTGGTTAGGGAAATAACAACCAATACCTGATCCTTGCTGATGGGAACACCATAGCGCGCGCTAATCTCAGGGGAAAGAAACTCTGTTGTTAGCGCATTGTAATGAATCAGGTAGTCCGCAAACAGCTGCGTACTGTTGTTTTCATAGATAGCGGGGCCGGTCACCACGAGGCCCACCAATCCCAATACCAAAATCGTCGTTAGTATAATCGTTCGAAAATAACGTACCAGACTCGATCCCCCCTCGCTTGGTATCCCATTTTGATACATCTCGACTCGTGGCAAAGTGGCTAAGATTGATTTTCCAAGAAAGACCTGGGAACGATAATACGAGCGTTGGTAATTTGCTTTCATGCGAAAGATTAATCTGCGACGGGAAATCATTGTATACACCCACCTTTAAATAGGTAACTTTATTGTTATAGGTTTTAGCGACGGCGCTCCTTTTCTCACCGTCGCAGACAAGGCATAACCGGAAGAACCGATCTAAACCAGGAACTGATTAATAACAACTCGTTATATTTCTCACCTACCCCCACATCATCTTTGACGACGCCTTCGATGTTTTATCCGTCCCGTGAAATTGTTCTCATTGCTGAGGTCAGGGATGATTTCTGGATCGTCGTTCTCATTCATCTCTTTGAGAAGAATGGGATGGTTTGGCTCAGATTCGAAGAACACCTCGATACCATGCTCACCATCACTCATGTAGGCACAAGAATAATCTCCATGGTTAAATACGTCCCACTGACTCAGATGATCGATTGTGGTACGTTTGCTCATGATGTTACCTCCGATTATCGATTAACGCACTTTAGACTTCATCGGAAACACCCAAGCGTTGATTATCATTTTGTCATTCCGGCAGGTAATGTCGGAATCCAGTGCATAAGGATGTGACGTAGTATGCAGCCTTACCATCCATGCTATCTGGATTTTTGGACTTCCAACCAGAATAACGAGACGATAATTAACGCTTGAAGTTTCTGATAAGGTTTAGTGTATAGAATACGGCACCATTATCCCTGGATAATAATCATTAGACCTTATCGGAAACCTCCTCATCACCCACCACAGTCAATATAAATCA
>CAUYTY010000069.1 GCA_963575655.1 Gammaproteobacteria bacterium
TGAAGGATAATGGATACAGGCACTTATCTTGTATCTTACGTCGAACTCAGGTTAGTTAGGTATTGACATTTGGTCATTGATAACAATAATTGTCGACATTCTTTGATGATGTGAGAAATTGAGTTTATGCCTACCAATAGTGAACACATTGAGTCACCATTAACCCCTTCCTCGTCGAGGAAGCGGAATCCTTGGATTGCTGGAATACTTGCCGTGGGTGCTTGTGCTATGGGCCTGGGAATGGCCAAGATGATGCTGGACATGGGATATTACATGGGGCAAATGACTGCCTACGTGGGGAGTATGTCAAATAATGTTGATCATATGTCAAAGGATATTGGAGTGATGCGTGACCAATTCCTTCAAATGACTCAATACGTTGGCGGTATGGAATTTACGCTCAAGGAGCTTAATTCCCATATGATCGACATGAGCGCCACCGTCATGGAAATGGATAACCATATGACGCTCATGCAAAGCAATATCAAGGAAATTCAGGCAAGCATGGCCGGCGACATGGCTACGATGCGCACCAATCTTGGAGAATTGACTGGTTATGTGAGGCTAATGACGGGTAACGTTACCGGGATGAATGTCCAGATGAATCAAATGGTGCGTGATATACATCGTGGATCATCTTCGTTTAGTTCTCCAGTGGACTATATGAATAACATGATGTCGCCGCCATGATTGTCATTCGAGTTGATATTCTGTCTCTCGATTTGGATTGCCTTGCTGGAAATTATCTATGCGCGTGAGATTTACATATTTCCCGGGAATGTTCTCTCTTGGCCTACTCCTGGCGATTTCGGCCTGTTCCCGGGTGGAATTACCGTCCGTTCCACCAATACTCCCCTATCAACCATCCCCTTTTCTATCCAGAGGATCGGAACACGACCATTCTCTAGTAATAGCAATCCCCGAGAACAAACCGCCCTATTTTAATGGCGCCACCAATGATGGCATTGAACGGGACATTCTCCAAGAGGCTTTTGCGTTGGTAGGAAAACATCCTGATTTCATGGAGACCGCAGATCGTAAGAAGAAATATGACGCAACTCGTTTTAATATTGAATGTGTCTCCAGTATTTCCGAAGAATATAGATTGGATTCTGCAAGTTATTTCTCGGATCAGGTGGTGTCTTACCACTACAAGCTATTTACGCTGAGAAAGAAAAATATGGTTATTAGGGACTATAGCGACCTGGCCGGGAAAACAGTGGAGGCATTTAGCTCCGGTACTCGTTACCTTGGGAAGCATTTTACGGAAGTTATTCCGAAGATGTCGGCCTATGCTGAGCATGTAAATCGATTCAGTCAGGTGGCATTGCTGTTGCTTGGCCGTGTTGATGTCCTGGTGATAGACCGTGACATGTTCCATTTTATTAGTAGTAATCTACTCACTACCCGCCCGGAAAGCTACGATGGGGATGTCGTAGAATCACAATTAGAAAAAGCAGTTGACCTTAAAATCGCCTGCCATAATAAAGAAACCGTAGATTATTTTAATAAGGGGCTTGCCATGTTGCGTTCCAGTCATCGCTACGAGGAGATTTTTAGGCACTATCTACACAATTGAGCGAATGTGTAGATTCCAACAGAAAACCAACGCAACTGGAGTGCAATGCAAGTATTACACTTCAGTTGCGCAACTTTGTACTGGTTGTCGAATAGAATACTCCTTACGTCGCCACAGAAAATAGATCGCCGGATAGACCAGTAGCTCCATGATGAATGAGGTGGCAAGGCCACCGACCATCGGTGCGGCGATGCGTTTCATGAGGTCGGCCCCCGTGCCGGTGGACCACATAATCGGTAAGAGTCCGATCAGAGCTGCACATACTGTCATTGCCTTCGGTCGTACCCGTTTTACGGCGCCGTGAATGATTGCTTCGACTAGATCATCACTGCTATGCAAATGACCGCGTGTCTTGGCGTCGTTATAGGAAAGGTCGAGGAATAGCAGCATGAATACGCCCGTCTCGGCATCCAGACCCATGAGTGCAATCATGCCGATCCAAACAGCAATGGATAGGTTATAACCAAGAAAATATAGTAGCCAAATCGCACCCACCGCCGAGAATGGTACCGCAAGCATTACCACCCCTGCTTTAAAGGCTGAGTGAGTATTCAGGTAGAGCAATCCGAAAATAAGTACCAACGTTAGCGGCAGGATCAGCTTCAGGCGTTCTTGTACCCGTAGCATATTCTCGTACTGTCCACTCCATGACAGAGCATAGCCCGTTGGGAGTTTTACCGTAGTGGCGACCGCTTGCTTGGCGTGTTCTACGTAGTGACCTACGTCGATCTTTGCAGTATCGAAATCCACGTATACGTAGCCCGCTAGCAACCCGTTTTCGTCGCGAATCATCGACGGCCCCTCGACCAATTTAATCTCCGCTATCTCCGCCATCGGAATCTCCGCCCGACCTCTGGGTAAAGACAATCGCATCCGTTTGAGCGCATCGATATCTTCCCGGAAATCGCGAGCGTAGCGCACATTTACCCCATAACGTTGTCGTCCCTCGATAGTGGTGGTCTGATTATCACCGCCTACCGCAGTTATCACCATCGTATTGGCGTCATCAATCGATAGACCGTAACGAGCGAGTTGGCCACGATTAAGAATAAAATCGAGAAAGTAACCGCCTGCCACCCGTTCGGAAAATACGCTACGCGTCTCGGGTAGATCCCGGATCCTTGCCTCGACTTCTAACCCAATCTTTTGGATCACACCTAGATCCGCGCCACTAATTTTGATTCCAATCGGGGTGCGAATGCCGGTTGAGAGCATATCCAAACGTCCTTTAATGGGCATGGTCCAGGCATTACTAATCCCGGGCAGACGTACCGCAGTATCCAATTCTGAGATCAGATCCTCCTCACTAATTCGATCAGACCATATGGTCCGTAACCCATTCTTGAGCCATTCGGGCGCCCAATTGGAATACCAACGCAGTTTTTCGCGCCATTGTCCATCAGGCTTGAGCAGAATGGTGGTCTCCATCATCGTCAGCGGTGCTGGATCTGTTGAGGTACCCGCGCGACCCGCCTTACCAAAAACTCGTTCTATCTCTGGAAAGGACATCAGGATCTTGTCCTGCACCTGCAATACGCGCTGTGCCTCCGCTACTGATATGCCCGGTTGTACCACGGATGGCATGTATAGCAACGACCCCTCACGCAAGGGCGGCATGAATTCAGAACCGAGTTTGAAATAGATCGGCAGCGTCAGCGCTACTACGCCCAGGCTGGTAATTACTGTAGCCTTGGCGTGGCGGACTGCGAATCGGCATGGCGCTTCGTAGATACGATGAAGGAAATGGCTTATGGGGTGCTGTTCCTCGGAGTAGTAATTACCAACGAGGATCTGATTTACTAGCCGAGCAAGCCATCGTGGTCGAAAGAGAAATGGATTGCTACGTGCAAATAACATGCGTATCGCCGGATCCAGGGTAATCGCCAGAAGAGCGGCGATGGCCATCGCCAGATTCTTGGAATAGGCCAGCGGCTTAAATAATCGACCCTCCTGGTCAACTAGAGTAAAGACTGGCATAAAGGCCACTGCAATGACCAGCAACGAGAAAAATACCGATGGTCCGACCTCCATGAGCGCCTCCAGACGCACACGATAGAAGCTGCCCTGCCGACCGCCAACCTGCCACAGATAGATCCGGTTATATGCATTCTCTACCTCAACAATAGCGCCATCTACTAGAACTCCGACCGAGATTGCGATCCCAGCCAATGACATTAGGTTTGCGTTTAATCCCATCCAGTACATTGGAATAAAGGCTAGCACCACGCTAATCGGGATGGTTAGAATGGGTACGATTGCCGAGGGGATGTGCCAAAGGAAGAGCAGGAGGACGAGGGAGACGATGATGATCTCCTCGATGAGTTTGTCGGTGACAGTATGGATAGCGCGCTCAATGAGATCTGAACGATCGTAGGTGGTAATTACCTCGACGCCTTCTGGGAGCGATGGTTTCAATTCGTTCAACTTGGTCTTGACGCGTTCAATGACATTGAGGGCGTTTTCTCCCTGGCGCATTATCACAATACCGCCCACTACGTCGCCTTCGCCGTTATAGTCGGTGATGCCGCGCCGCATTTCTGGCCCAAGCACAACAGTAGCCACATCTTTGATCGTGACCGGGGTGCCGTTTTCGGTTTTGAGTACTAGACTTTCTAGGTCGGCTATTGATTTCACGTAGCCGCGTCCGCGCACCATATATTCGCGACCGGATAGTTCGACCAGGCGACCGCCGACATCGTTATTACCTTTACGTACTGCCTCGACTACCGTATTCAGGGAGAGTTGGTAGGCCACGAGGGCATCGGGTTTTACCGTCACCTGATATTGGCGCACCTGCCCACCTATGGTAGCGACTTCCGCCACACCGGGTACGCTTTGCACGGCGTAACGCATAAACCAATCCTGGTAGCTGCGTAATTCGTCGCTGGAGTGTTTACTGCCGCGATCGAGTAATGCATATTGGAAGACCCATCCTAGACTGGTTGCGTCGGGACCAAGTTCGGTTTTTACTCCGGTGGGTAGCTGCGGAATGATCTTGGATAGGTATTCAAGTACCCGAGTACGAGCCCAATAGATGTCGGTACCGTCCTCGAAGATTACGTATACATAGCTGAAGCCAAAATCCGAATAGCCACGGATGGCCTTGATTTTAGGAGCGCCCAAAAGAGCGGTGATGATCGGATATGAGACTTGGTCCTCGATAATGTCTGGGCTACGATCCCAACGCGAATACACAATTACCTGGGTGTCGGATAGGTCCGGTAGTGCGTCGAGTGGAATATTGCGCATAGTCCAATACGCAAGCACGATCGCAACCAGCATAGCGGCAATGACCAGATACTGGTTCTCGGCGGAGAAACGGATAATTCTTTTGATCACGACTCGTTTATTCCTCAGTGGGACGTGGTCAATTCTCCGTCTGTCCCGCAGTCAATGCAAAGATTAGTAAATCTGTGTTATCCAGGGCGTTGGCCATTAAGTTAAGGAATTCTGTTTTATAAAAAACAGTCGTTGATTCTATTACATCGTTTCCACGCTCCGCGTCACTGCCATTAAGTTAAGGGAATCTCTCCTAAAACAAATAGT
>CAUYTY010000070.1 GCA_963575655.1 Gammaproteobacteria bacterium
CGAGGAAGTCTTCGCAAATTATGCGTAATCATTTTATGGTGGCTTTGCTATATGTCCTCACTGAAATCGAGAAACGATGCCTTAAACCAATCAGGAATCTCGACGGTCTGGCCACCTTGTATTGGCGCAGGTTCCGCGCCAGCCATCGCCAGCCAGAAAAAGAGACCGAACCACCAGCAACGCATAACTTTCTCCAAGCTGTATTACATTGATTAAGAAATAACCCAGATCGCCACTTCCGGTCGAAATATTTGTTGACGTCGGGCGATGGCGTTGCCCCCTCTCAAAACAAAGTTATTTTGCGACCGCGACTGTTGTTGGGTCATAAATAACGTTCTAATAGTATGTTATTGTCCGTTATTGGGGTCGTAAAAATGCGCATCTTACTTTATTAATCATCCTGTTACTGGATTATTCTGGGCTATTGGTGTCATTCAAACTTGCCAACATCGGCGTTCTTTACCACATAAAATTGTGGGGTGTATTTCTATTATATTTGTATATTATTATGTTCTTAACTTTAGGGATACCTACCTGGCATCCTGCGGGTGGGCACGGACAAACTGATGAGACGAGAGTATTGAGTGGTGCTGGTTTCGTCGAATCTGAGAAATATTATGTCGTATCAGTTAGTTATCGAGAAGGTCTGGGTATTGGCGCAGACTAAACCGACTGAGTCAGTACCCCTATGCTTAGAAGTGTGGTTATTACGTTACCGGAGAGGATAATCATGACTGTCACGAATCACTTCAGTCTTTTCATGCAGGACGAAGAAATCAACCGTACTTGTCACTCACTCAAGGCGATGTGTCACCCATTGCGTCTCCAGATCCTATGTACCCTGAGTAATACCGAGTGCAGTGTGCAGGAGATTGTCGATCTGGTGGGTACTTCGCAGAGCAACGTCTCTCAGCATCTGGCCATCCTTCGCGATAAGGGGATTTTGTCCTCGCGTAAGGATGCTAACCGAGTGTTTTATCGGGTGGAAGATGCGCGGACGCTGGCTCTGATCGAGATGATGCGCGAGGTTTTTTGCGACACCGCCCACTGATGTAAAAACTAAAATTTGTTGTATGCCGACTCATTGTTTGGTTGAAAGTTGCGGTGTTCGGATTGCCTTCGTCGCAGGTGAGGTTTCGGGAGACCTGCTCGGAGCGGGATTGATCGATGCCCTACGGGAATCGCTACCTGAAATATGTTGCGAGGGAGTCATTGGGCCACGTATGGCCGCAGCGGGTTGTGTAGGTGTTGCAGACATCGAACGTCTAGCGGTTATGGGATTGATTGAGGTACTGGGTCGATTACCGGAGCTACTGCAATTGCGTCGCCGCCTCGTCAAGCATTGGCGGATGCAGCCCCCCAATGTGTTCGTAGGTATCGATGCCCCCGACTTCACCCTGAGCCTGGAGCGACAACTACGGGCTCGTGGTATTCCCACCGTTCATTATGTGAGCCCGTCCGTGTGGGCGTGGCGTCCATGGCGTGTACGAAAGATTGCTCGTGCCGCTGACCTCGTTCTTACCCTGTTTCCCTTTGAGGTGGAGTTTTACGCTCGTCACGGTGTTGATGCTCGTTTCGTGGGTCATCCCTTGGCAGATGCCATCCCCCTCGAATCTGATCGCGTTGCCGCGCGCCGTGCGTTGGGGCTACCCGAGGAGGGCGAGATCGTTGCCCTATTGCCCGGTAGCCGTCGCAGTGAGCTTAATTTCCTCGCTACCGATTTCCTTGCCGCGGCGCAATGGTTGGTGGCGCGTCGCCCAGGGTTACGCTTTGTTTTACCCTTGGCTGCGGCTCATCTGCGCCCCCAATTGGAGCAAGCATTAACCAAAACTGGACAGGGATTGGTCTTGACCATCCTTGATGGCCATGCCCGAGAGGCCCTGACTGCCGCCGATGTGGTCCTGTTGGCCTCGGGGACTGCTGCCCTTGAGGCCCTATTAGTGGGGCGGCCCATGGTCGTGGCCTACCGCCTTACCCCTCTTTCCTATCGATTGATAAAACCCATGATGCGTGTTCCCTATTACTCCCTGCCCAACCATTTGATCGGTCGGCTCGTGGTGCCTGAATTAATCCAGGAGGCGGTCACCCCCGTAGCCTTGGGGCAGGCGATCCTGGACTATCTGGAGGACCCGATACGAGGGGCGGTCTTGGTTGAGGAGTTTCGTACCATTCATCGACAATTGCGGCAGGGTGCCAGCCGCAAGGCGGCTGAAGCCATTCGGGAATTGCTGGAAGTACGCTGTCACCTGCAAACGGGAAGGAATAGTTGATATGACGATGTGGATAGCTGGAGTCGACGAAGCGGGACGTGGTCCCTTGGCAGGTCCAGTGTATGCCGCTGCGGTCATTCTTGACCCAGCGCATCCCATTGCGGGACTAGCGGATTCCAAAAAACTCTCCCCGGCACGTCGTGAGATCTTGGCCGTGACCATTCGTGAGCGTGCGCTCGCCTATGCGGTAGCACGGGCCGAGGTTGAGGAGATTGATCGCCTGAATATCCTCCATGCCTCTCTGTTGGCCATGGTCCGTGCGGTGGTTGACCTGTCGATTGCGCCACAGCTCGTATTGGTGGACGGCAACCGTTGTCCTACCGGGCTACCGTGTCCGGCGCGGGCCATTGTAAAAGGGGACGCCACCGAACCCGCCATTAGTGCCGCTTCCATTCTCGCTAAGGTGGCGCGCGACGCTGTAATGCTGGACTTGGATGCTGCTTGGCCCGGCTACGATTTTGCCCGTCATAAGGGCTATCCCACCGCCGATCATTTGGCCGTCTTGGCACGTTTAGGACCCTGCCCAGAGCATCGGCGTTCCTTTGCCCCGGTGCGTGAAGTGCTCAGATGTGCTGCAACATTCCAGGAATGACAAAAGGTCTATCACAGGGCCGAAGGCCCGTTCCATGAATAAATGGAATCGATAATATAGGTTTTCAGCCCTTTGGTCTTGCGAATCTGGTTCCTGGGGCGTTGTCCCTGATGGTAGTAATGTGCTCCTGCGGGAGAAGAGAATAACTGAGTTATTCGTTTACCTGAACCTGCAACCCGAGTCCGTTGATTTTCTGTCCGATGTTTTCCAGCCACGCGCCCGATACGGCCGATAATCGCGGAGATTCCGCTTGCATCGCTGGACGGGCTAAACCATAGAGCAAAACGCCCCCGATGGGAATTTTCCTCTGCTGTACTTCCGCGAGTAAGTGCAGATAGGCCCGCTGTTCCGTTGCGGTCGGTGGTTGCCCATCGAAGGCAAAAAAGCAGGTTTGTATCCAGGTTGGGCAAAGATGGGCGCAGATTTCCAGATGGCGAAGTACGGCTGCGGAGGAAAGATTGATGTTGTTAATACGGCGGATTCCTTCCTCGGTAGCACTATCGATCTTAAACCAAACCTCCCCAGCTAATTTCGACCAATGGACTAACCCCCGTTGAATATCAGGTCGTGCCATCAAGCTGCCGTTACTAATAAGCACCCGTTTAACGGATCTGAGTGCATCAAACCTTGTGCAAACCTGATCGATAACATCAATGACGGCATCGAATTCTCGGCAAGTAGTGGGTTCACCGTTTCCAGAGATGGCAAGGTCACGAATAATCCGCTGCCCTTCTGGTAACGAGAATCGTTCATAAAAATCTCCGCTATCAATTTCTTCCAATAATCTGCGCAACTCATCCGCTAGCTGCGTTAGGTTGATGTCGGGAGCAGCGCCGCGCGTCAAATCAGGTACTTGACAATATATGCAGCGCCAGTTACAAGCGTTATTGGGGTTAAGGTTGATACCGATCGAGAGTCCTCGGGAACGGCGTGAAACAACGGGATAAACATAGGTCAGGCCAGCGCTATCACGGCGGTGGTCGATGGTGCTCAGTTTGGGCATGGTGCGGAGTAGACAGGATGTGGCCTTGTTTTGTTATCTCAGACCGGGGAAAATGATCCGTGGACAATTGTTTGTCCTCTTCCTAGCGAGAGAGGTTGGGGGGGCTGGTGATTAAAAGTATTCGTAAACTCAATTTAGCTATGAGGAGATTGTGCGGATGAATTGTTTACGTTGTCTGGTTGCTGGGTTGGTGCAAGGGGTTTGGTTTCGGGGATCAACGCAAACCCAGGCCCGGGCCTTGGGAATTACGGGATACGCTCGCAATCTTACCGATGGCCGAGTAGAAGTTCTTGCCTGTGGAGATCCCAAATCTCTCGAAACTTTGCGCGCTTGGTTACGTAAGGGACCTTCCTCAGCTCAAGTGGAGAGCGTTACCTGTGTCGATGCGACCTCTGCCACTAATCTAACGGATTTTCAAGTACGTTAGGAAGTAAGTGCCGGTGGCGCGGGTAGATCAAATAGAAGGAATTCACTTTCTGAATTCGCCCGAATGGTAAGTCGCGGTTCTTTCTTTATCTTTGCGCCGTCTCCGATATTTAGCTTGATACCGTTGAGTGTCAATGCTCCGCGAATTAGATGCAGATACGCGAAACGACCAGGTGCAAATTCAGATTCGACGATTTCTTCCACGGCAAGGAGGGTGGCGTAAACCCTAACATCTTGATGGATGGTAACGCTACCCTGATGACCATTAGGGGAGGCGATTAACCGCAGTCTGCCGCGTTTTTCTTCGGCGTCGAAGGTTTTTTGCTCATATTCCGGGGCAATTCCCGTTACCTGGGGCTGGATCCAGATCTGCAAGAAGTGTACGACTTCACTATCGGAGGGATTGAATTCGCTGTGCATTATGCCTTTGCCCGCACTCATGCGTTGTATGTCAGCGGGTCGGATAATGGTCCCATTGCCCATGTTGTCTCGATGTTGGAGGGCGCCAGACAATACGTAGCTGATGATCTCCATATCGCGGTGATGGTGCATACCAAAGCCTTTGCCAGGTGCCACTCGATCCTCATTGATCACACGTAATACCCCCCACCCCATCTCTGCAGGATCATAGTAATCAGCAAAGGAAAAACTGTGGTAGGAATCTAGCCAATCGTGATTGGCGTGGCCACGAGCGTGAGCAGGACGAATCTGGATCATGTTGATTATCTCCTGAGTTAAATATCATTGGTTCTTTGGAATCTTATGTAACCCAAGTTGCCACCTATTCAAAATTCGGGATCGCATCCAATCGCCCCCCCT
>CAUYTY010000071.1 GCA_963575655.1 Gammaproteobacteria bacterium
CGCGACGCAGGAGCGTCGCGGGATGCATTCCCACGCGGAGCGTGGGAACGATGTACGATGTAAGCTAACCCAAGTTGCTAGCTATGCGGTGAGAAACGAAAAAGTTCCTCTCCCGGAGGGAGAGGGGAGAAAAGCCAGCTAGCTGGCTAGCCTACCACGAGCGTAATGCGTTGGATATATTCTTCTTTCCGGTTGACTAACCACTGGGGTTACCTATTGGTGGGTAAATAAATTTCTTATTGAGATTGGTAGCCATGGTAAATTTTGAATCGATAACTGCGGAACTGTTACGTTATCCTCAGATTCAATTGGCGATGGTATTTGGTTCATTGGCATCGGGCACTGCCACGCCTAGTAGTGATCTGGATATCGCGGTTCAGGCACAATACCCTTTGAGTATCGACGAGAAAATGGCATTGATTGGTGATCTTGCGGTTGTTACTGGTCGTTCGGTGGATCTCGTTGATCTACGCTGTGTTGGTGGGCCGTTACTCAATCAAATTTTGCGTCATGGAAAACGCATCTGCGGTAGCGATAGTGATTACGCTGAACTGGCGCTACGGAATATTTATGCCAATGAGGATTTCATGCCTTATGTAAGACGAGCATTGGAAGAGCGGAGGCGTGCATGGATCGGATTGTGATTGAACGAAAACTCGATTCTTTGCAGCGTTGCTTGGTTCGTATTCGTGAGCGTTGCCCACCTGACATCCAAACGCTAACCAACGATATTGACACGCAGGACATTCTTTCCCTGAATCTAACTAGTGCGGTGCAATTATGTGTCGATCTTGCAACACATTTGCTCGCCGCTACCCAGCAACCGATGCCGGAGACGATGGGGTTAGCTTTCGAAATATTGGCTCGGATCAAAATTATTCCTGAAGACCTGGCGCTACGGCTGAGAAGGTTGGTTGGGTTCCGTAATCTAACCGTACATAATTATAATTATGAAAATCTTGGTCGAGAATGCTGCGTCTCAAGGAGGTGGTCGCCGTCAAATGCGGATATTACCAAAACGGCGCGATTTACTTGGGCGAGCGACTTCGCTTATCGAACGTACCCTGACCAGTTTTGTGCTCAACCATATCGAGCAAACCATCTAATCTCCCCCTTTCCATACCAGAGGAAAATAAATGATGTCCGAATCCATTACTCCCCAAAAGACACAATGCCCCGTTAATATCGAAGCCGGAAAAAGTTATTGGTGGTGTTCGTGTGGAAAGAGCGTATCACAGCCATTCTGTGATGGCAGTCATCAAGGTACTGATTTTACTCCAGTGGAATACCGGGCCACCGAAACCGATACAGTCTATTTCTGCGGATGTAAACACAGTTCCGCCAAGCCGTTATGTGACGGTATGGTATGTGTCCTGCAATCCCTAAATGATTGAAAACGAATGGACGCGCAGTATCAGATATAAAACACCGAGGAGGAGCGGCTGATGGAGCATATAGACCAGCAAACTGTGGCGACCCATAGCCGCAAGCGGGCTGAGGATGTGTGGCAACGTCCGCGCGGGGGCTTCGTGACGACCGTAGAGCCGTCGCCCCAGCCATAGGCCCAGCAGCACAACCCCGAACCACGGAACCAGGGGCACGTAGTCCTCGGTGAATGGCTTGTAGGTCATCATCCCCACCCAGTGCAAGGCTGGGTGGTCGAAAAAGGGGAGATGCACCGTGTTCCCTAATCCAATCAACGCCAATCCGCCCCCCAGATTGCCCCAATCCAGACGTAGAAAGGGCAATGCCAGCACGCTTGCCACCGCCACGAAGTGCAGCACCCCAAAGTAGATGTAACTCTGAGGAAAGATCTGGTGGCTCGCCACCGTGACCAGCCCGGCACAGGTGGCAATCAAGGCCAATCGACGCAGATAACGGTCGCGATGCCGCCCTGCACGGCTCGCCAGGTGCAGGCTCACCCCCATAATCCCCAGAAATAGGCTGACGATGACCCCTCGCAGATTCAACCAGAAGGGGGCGTCATTGAAACGAAAGGCTGTCAATCCGTAGAGATTGAGGTCAAAGCAGAGGTGATAACTCACCATCAGAACAATAGAAAAACCACGAACGACATCCACGGCAGGAACCCGAGCGGCGCTGGTACGCGGAGGCAATGGTTTGGCCACGGTCATCAGGCCCGAGGAATCCCGAACATCTCAACCGGGGGCGGCATCTGCAAGTGCCAACCGCGAGTGCGTAGGTTGTTCATCACCTCGTGGACGTTCTCCCGAGCGAGTGACCGACCGGCATGTAGTTCCAGTTCCATGGCTAGCTCCAAACGTCCAAACAGACGACGCAGGTCTTCGGGGAGGACTTCCTCGGTTTCGTCTTCCCGTAGATACAGGTAGGTCTCCGCCTTGCGGTTGGAGCGATAGACGCGGCAGCGAACAGTATCGGTCATGGTGGTCTCGGTTGGTACGCGCCACGTGGGGGCGCTTTGTCAGCGAAGTTCGACATTACGGTGCGAGTATGGATATCAACCGCTACAGATGACAAGGGATCATCCTCGGAAAAAGTCAGCGTCCCCGCTTGACACTCTCGACGCGATGGTTATTATTAGCACTCGTCAGAGGCGAGTGCTAACAACCGAACGGTTGTGCAAACCCTAGGTAGGCTGTCGTTGTCTCGCCTCCATTCAAAATCCTTATCCGTCTTAATACGTTAGGAGAACTCTGTGAATATCCGTCCATTACATGATCGCGTGATCGTTCGTCGCGTTGAAGAAGAGCGCCGTTCTGCCGGTGGTATCGTCATCCCTGATACCGCCACCGAGAAGCCCATCCGGGGCGAGGTGATGGCAGTAGGTCGCGGCAAGATCCTCGAAAGTGGCGAGGTACGGCCCATGGATGTGAAGGTCGGTGACCGCGTGCTATTTGGTAAATACTCCGGCACCGAGGTCAAGGTTGATGGCCAGGAGCTGTTGGTGATGCGCGAAGAAGACATCATGGCCATCCTCGAAAGCTAAACCGCTGCGCCCATATCCTCATTCTGTCCCATCACTATTACCGAATTAAGAGGTTTTATCCATGGCTGCTAAAGATGTTCGTTTTGGCGAAGACGCCCGCCACCGCATGTTGTCTGGTGTCAATGTTCTGGCCAATGCGGTCAAAGTTACCTTGGGTCCCAAGGGTCGTAACGTAGTACTGGACAAGAGCTTCGGCGCTCCCTCCATCACCAAGGATGGCGTCTCCGTTGCCAAGGAGATCGAGCTTAAGGACAAGTTTGAGAACATGGGCGCCCAAATGGTTAAGGAGGTTGCCTCTCACACCTCCGACATCGCGGGCGACGGTACCACCACCGCTACGGTGCTGGCTCAGTCCATCATCAAGGAAGGCATGAAGGCCGTAGCTGCCGGCATGAATCCGATGGACCTCAAGCGCGGTATCGACAAGGCCGTCACCGGTGTCATTGAAGAGCTGAAGAAATTGTCCAAGCCCTGCGAAGATGATCGCTCGATCACCCAGGTCGGCACCATTTCCGCCAATTCTGACGATGCCATTGGCCGGATCATCGCCGATGCCATGGGTAAGGTTGGCAAGGATGGGGTCATCACCGTTGAGGAGGGCTCTGGCCTCGATAGCCAGCTCGACGTGGTGGAAGGTATGCAGTTCGACCGTGGCTACCTCTCCCCTTACTTCGTCAACAAGCAGGACACGATGAGCACGGAGCTGGAAAATCCGTTCATCCTGCTCCACGACAAGAAGATCTCCAATATCCGCGAGATGTTGCCGGTCCTCGAGGCGGTTGCCAAGTCCAGCCGTCCGCTGTTGGTCATTGCCGAAGACGTAGAAGGCGAGGCCCTGGCCACCCTGGTGGTCAACACCATTCGTGGTGTACTCAAGGTTTGCGCCGTCAAGGCCCCAGGCTTCGGCGACCGTCGCAAGGCCATGCTGCAGGACATCGCGGTTGTCACCAGCGGTCAGGTGATCTCCGAGGAAGTCGGGTTGAGCCTGGAGAAGACCAGTGTGCGCGACCTCGGCTCCGCCAAGCGCGTCATCGTTACCAAGGACAACACCACCATCATCGACGGTGCTGGTGACCCCGCTGACATCAAGGGCCGCGTTGAGCAGATCCGCAAGCAGATCGAGGATACCTCCTCCGATTATGACAAGGAAAAACTCCAGGAGCGTATGGCCAAACTGGCGGGCGGCGTAGCCGTCATCAAGGTGGGTGCCGCGACCGAGGTGGAGATGAAGGAGCGTAAGGCCCGCGTCGAAGACGCTCTGCACGCTACCCGCGCCGCCGTTGAGGAAGGCGTGGTGCCTGGCGGTGGTGTTGCCCTGGTGCGCACCCTGCCCGCCATCAAGGACCTCAAAGGCGACAACCACGACCAGAACATGGGTATCAGCATCCTGCGTCGTGCACTCGAAGAGCCTCTCCGCCAGATCGTCCTCAATGCTGGTGAAGAAGGTTCCGTGGTGCTCTCCAAGGTCATGGACAAGGGTGGCAACTTTGGTTACAACGCGGCCACTGGCGAGTACGGAGACATGATCGAGATGGGTATTCTGGATCCCACCAAGGTCGCCCGCACTGCTCTGCAGAACGCTGCCTCCGTGGCTGGTCTGATGATCACCACCGAGGCCATGGTGAGCGAGCTACCCCAAGAAGATAAGGGTGGCGGTCACGGTCCTGGCGGTGGCGGCGGCATGGGCGGCATGGGCGGCATGGACATGATGTAATTCTGGTGACCGCCTACCCAAGACCTCCCGGAAGATTCGTGCATGGATGCAGAAATGGATGACCCTCCGGTGTATCTTGGGTAAGTGTATTCATCAGATCCATCAATCCCATCGTTGTCCTCTGTTCAAAAAAGCCCCTGGCACTTCCGTGTCGGGGGCTTTTTTTGTCTGGGAAAAATCGAAGGTGATGGTTGGCATGGATAGTGCCTATGTACGGTGCGTGTGGTGCAACATCGCTGAATGTCTTCTGGTCGTGGTCGTTCGAGGAGCTGGTGGCGGCCAATAGCCGCTACCCAGCAATAGGTAAATAGATGCGAGAATGATGCATTAGACATTATCGAAAACCCAAAACCTCACCCCCCCGCCCCCCTCTCCTTAACAGGAGAGGGGGAGATTTTTTGCCTGTTCCGTT
>CAUYTY010000072.1 GCA_963575655.1 Gammaproteobacteria bacterium
TCACTCAACTAACTGTTAATTCAAGAGTTGCACTTCGAGTTTGAATCCGCATCTTCTTATTACAGATATAGTGACGATGTTGGTATTTCCGCAGATGGCAATCTGCTCGTATTTGACAGCACAACCACCACGTTATTGGGGGCCGGCGTCGATACCAACAATTTCCGGGACATCTATCTCAAGAATGTAACAACCGGTCAGGTAACTCTAATCTCAGGCACGGTTGCCAACCAAGCCAATGGCAACAGCCTGCGTCCGGCGTTGTCCGCTGATGGAAATTGGGTGGCGTTCGGAAGCACTGCCACTAATCTGCTGTCCTCTGCGGATACCAATCAGGTTGCCGATATTTTCCTAAGGAACGTAGCAACGGGAGACCTTACGCTAATCTCAGCCGCAGCCAACGGCCAACAGGCCAACGGCTGGTCCCAATTGGGTGGCGCCAATGGTGGTTCGCAGGAGGGGGCAGTCCATACCATCTCTGACAATGGTCGCTATGTCGTATTCACCAGCGTGGCAACCAATCTAGTGGCCGGGGCGGGAGATGTTGGTAATAACGGCTGGGGCGATATTTTCCTCAAGGATACACAAACCGGTCAGGTGAGTTTGGTATCGGCTGATAGTAATGGTGTTCCTTCGGTTAACACAGACTACGGCGCCTCAATTTCCGGGGATGGGAAATTCGTGGTGTTTACCAGCCAAAGCGCTTTGGTGGCCGGAGATACCAACGTTTACTCCGACATTTATGAGAAGGATCTTACGACTGGCAACATTACTCTGGTATCCAGTACACAGAATAATGGCGTGTCACATTCTGCCAGTTCCGAGGCAGACCTCTCCAACGATGGGCGCTATGTCGTATTCATCAATGGTGGCGAAGGATTGATTGGGACGCCTAACGGGTCGTGGCAGGTCTTTCTCAAGGATACCCTGACCGGGCAATTAAGTCTGGTATCAACCGCAGCAGACGGATCTACTTTGGCAAACGGCCACTGTCATAACGCCACGGTCTCCAATGACGGCCGTTTTGTGATGTTCCAAACCTCCGCGACCAATATGGCGCCAGGTGACACCAACGACTATGACGATATCTACCTTAAAGATATGGTCACCGGCCAGGTAACGCTAATGTCCCGAGGCACGGACGGCAGCCAGGATCTAAACCACAGTGGGGTCGCAATGTTTTCGGGCGATGGTCAATACGCGGCCTTTGCCAGCCACGTTCCCTGGACTACATCAAATACCTGGACCGGCGGAGACATTTATCGGGTCGCAACGCCAATAAATAGCTCAGCGGCAGGAATTGCGGACGAGGTGCATTCCAGTATCAGTCTAACCTTGCCTAGTTATATAGAAAACCTGGAACTGACCGGTACCAGTAATATCAACGGTACTGGTAATGTGCTGAATAACATAATTACTGGTAACGTGGGTGATAACGTTATTGATGGTGGCCTAGGTATCGATAGCGTTTCCTACGCCAACGCCACTCAGGGCGTGATTATCTCGCTCGCAAATTCAGGGCCGCAAAACACCTCTGGTAGCGGTAACGATACCCTGATCAATATCGAGAATCTGACTGGCAGTGATTTTGGTGATTACCTAACCGCCGCCGAAAGTGGTAGCCGACTCCAAGGTGGCAATGGCGACGATACCCTAATCAGCGGCAGTGGGGATGATTGGTTAGACGGTGGCGCTGGTAGTGATACCGCTTCCTATGAGAATGCCACGGGACCCGTTACTCTATCTTTGACCATCCAAGGAGTGGCGCAAGATACCGGCGGCGCCGGAAACGATACCTTAGTCAGTATTGAAAACCTGACCGGTAGCGACTTCGATGATCAATTGATCGGAGACGCCAGCGGCAATATCTTGGATGGTGGTATCGGCGCCGATACGATGACCGGTGGTAATGGCGGCGATCTTTATACAGTGGACAATATCGGCGATGTCGTAAATGAGACAGGGGCCGACAACTACAGCGATACCGTAGTCTCCTCGATCAGCTACACCTTGGGGAACAATGTCGAGAGCTTGTATTCGTCAGGAACCGCAAATATCAACGGTACCGGCAACGGGTTAGCCAATATTATTCAAGGTAACTCGGGAAATAATACGCTCGATGGTGGTGCGGGCAACGATACGCTCGATGGTGGTGTTGGGGCCGATACCCTAAAAGGTCGCGCTGGAAATGATACCTTCATCGTAGACAATGTGGGTGATGTGGTCATCGAGAATCCCGGTGATGGTATTGATACTGTCAGCGCAACAGTGAGTTATACCCTGAGCGCCAACGTTGAGAATCTCAACCTCAACGGCGCCCTCAATCTCAACGGTATTGGTAACGAGCGCAACAACACCATCAACGGTAATATTGGGAATAACCAGTTGGACGGCAATGTCGGCGATGATTGGTTGTTTGGACGGGAAGGTGCGGACACCATGAATGGGGGCGTGGGTGACGATACCTACGAGGTGGATAATATCGGCGATGTGGTGATGGAGAATCCCAACGAAGGTACGGATACGGTAATGGCATCGATTACCTATACCCTAACCGCCAATGTTGAAAATTTGACCTTGACTGGCGCCACTAACATCGATGGTACTGGCAATCAGTTGGATAATGTCATTGTCGGTAACAGTGGCGCCAATACTGTTACCTCTGGGCTCGGCAATGACCAATTGGATGGAAAAGGCGGTGCCGATACTCTGCGCGGCGGTGCAGGAAACGATAGTTATACGGTGGATAACGTTGGTGACACGGTAATCGAGAATCTCGGTGAGGGTACCGACACCGTTCTGGCCTCCATTAGTTATAACCTAGGTTTGAATTCCAATCTTGAAAACTTGACCTTGATCGGTTTTAGCAATCTTAACGCCACTGGTAACGAACTCGATAATCTAATCAACGGCAATTACGGAGATAACACATTGGATGGTGGGATGGGTATCGACCAAATGTCCGGTCGTAGTGGCAATGATATCTACATCGTAGACACGGTCGGAGATCTAGCCATTGAGGGCATTGGTGAAGGTACTGATACGGTTCAATCCTCCGTTAACTATACCCTAGGGGTCAATATCGAGAATCTGACCTTGATCGGGATTTCCGATATCAGTGGTACCGGTAATAGTCTGGCCAATACCATTACGGGCAATGCGGGGAATAATCTACTCGATGGTTATCTCGGCGCCGATAAACTAATCGGCGGTGCTGGTGATGATGTCTATGGAGTGGATAACGCTGGTGACAAAATCACCGAAAATATTGGAGAGGGCACGGATCTTATTCTATCCTCCGCCACCTACAACATGGTCAATGCTGCCAACGTTGAGAATCTGACCCTGGCCGGTACCGCTGATATCAACTGTACCGGCAACGGATTGGATAACTACCTCGTGGGCAATACTGGCTCCAATGTCATCTCTGGTGGCAACGGTAATGACACCTTGGATGGCGGCGGCGGTGCGGATATCCTCTCCGGTGGTGCCGGTAACGATAACTACATCATTGATAATGTCGGCGATATCGCAAACGAGTCCGCCGGCCAAGGTATCGATGGTGTCCTATCCTCCGTTAGCTTCAACTTTGGTTTTAGTGCGCTTGAAAACCTGACCCTCACCGGTAGCAGTAATATCGGTGGTGTCGGTAACAGCTCGGATAATATCATCACTGGTAATAGCGGCAACAATACGCTGTATGGTGGTGGCGGTAACGATACGGTAAATGGCGGTGTTGGTACAGATACTATGTTTGGTGGTATGGGTAACGATAGCTATACGGTGGATAATAGCGGTGACATAGTTAACGAGAATGTCAACGAGGGTGCCGACACCGTTCAGACCTACATTAGTTACACCCTGACTCACGATGTGGAGAATCTGTACTTGTTGGGGGGCACCAGCAATATTAATGGTACGGGAAATCTCATGGCGAATTCGATCCTGGGCAATTCCGGGAACAATCAGCTCGATGGCGGGGCTGGCAAAGATACGCTGATTGGTAGTTGGGGAAACGATACCTATGTGGTAGACGATATCGGTGACGTGGTCACGGAAAGTTCCGGTCAGGGTACTGATACCGTGCTGTCTTCTGTTACCTACACCCTTAGTAACAACGTCGAGAATCTCACTCTTACCAGTCTCGGTAATATTAATGGTACCGGTAATAGTTTCGCCAATACGCTCACTGGTAACGCCGGGAAGAATCTGCTCACCGGTGGATTGGGTAACGACACCCTAAATGGTGGCGCAGATGTAGATACCTTAGTAGGTGGCGCGGGTGATGATAATTACGTGGTGGACAACATCGGTGATGTGATTACCGAGAATGTTGGCGAGGGTAGTGATACCGTTCAATCCTCAGTTACCTATACTCTTGCTGCCAACGTTGAGAATCTGACTCTTACCGGTAGATATACGGCTAACGCGATTGGCAGTAACGGTACCGGCAACGGACTTGCTAACATGATGAGCGGCAATCAGGCTAAGAATGTCCTCAACGGTGTGGGCGGTAATGATACGCTCAATGGCGGGTTGGGTTCAGACACCCTGACTGGTGGAACCGGGAACGACAGTTTCCAATTCGATAGTGTTTTAGGAAGCACTAATATCGATACGATCAGTGATTTCGTATCCACCCAGGATGGGTTATCTCTGGACGACGCCGTATTCGCCCAGATTGGTGTGCGCGGTCGTTTTGTGATTGCTGATGGACGTTTCTGGGCAAGCACCACTGGGATTGCGCACGACGCATCGGATCGGGTTATTTACAATACCGTTACTGGCGCGTTGTCTTACGATGCCGATGGTAACGATGCGGGTGCGGCAATTCAATTCGCCACTCTCACTGGCCATCCAACCTTGAGTGCTACGGACATCTGGATAGTTTAACTCAAGTTACTATCTATAGCCCGTTACATCATTTCCCGGCAGGGATTGCCGGAAGGCCTTGGTCATCGTTTCGTCAGGCTGATGCCCCGCGAACAATAGACATTATCGGAAACCCAAAACCTCACCCCCGCCCCCCTCTCCTTAACAGG
>CAUYTY010000073.1 GCA_963575655.1 Gammaproteobacteria bacterium
GCCTCATGTGATGGTAGCTAACCACCACGACGACAAGATATAAGGTGGCAACTTGAGTTAAGCAGCTTCCTGGATGAATCAGATTGAGAATCTGATCCGACTTCCTTGCCAAAAAAGTAGTCAGGCGAGGTAATGCACGTTCAAAGAATAAGGTTACAAACAAAACAATAACGGGAGGGTCATTTCGCGTTCGATAACCCGTAGATATAGCCCGCCAATAGATGAATCTTCGCCTGGTCAAGCATCTTCCAGTGAGCTGGCATGGAATTAGTAAAGCCGTTATTGATGGCCTGTTTAATCCCTGCCTCTAATCCTGCATCGGTGGCGGCCTCCCGTGAACCGATATGCAACCAAATGTTATCCGTGAGATTGGGGGCACCCAGTCGCAGATTACCCGTGCCATCAGGGTTGTGGCAAAAGGCGCAGTACAATGCAAATCCCTCTCTACCCGCAGTCACCTTACTAGCATCGATCGATTGATGACCGGAAAGGGCCATGACATAACTTGCAATTTCCCCGACACCTTGTTCACTCAAAACAGTACCCCACCCTGGCATGATACCGCTACGGCCTTTAGTAATGGTCTCTTCGATTTTTTCTGGTTCACCACCCCACAACCAATCTTTGTCGGCGAGATTAGGGTAGTGAGGGGTGTCTTGCCCAGTAAGTTGGTGGCAGTTTGTGCAGTAGGTTAGAAATAAACGCTGCCCTATCTGTCGGGCCTCGGGGTCCTGGGCGATCTCGACAATGGGGCGTGACAGGTATCGGTTGAATCTTGCCGCATATTGGATATTGTATTTTCTACTTTCTTGGGTGTATTGCTCCTGAGAGATCCATTTCAAAGTGCCGGGAAGTCGCCCGAGACTGGGATACAGAGAGAAATAGATTAGGGCAAAAAATACAAGGACATAGAATAAACTCAGCCACCAGCGTGGTACCTGATTATTGTACGCATGAATATCTGCCCAACTCTGACAACTGTGATGCATCTTGTTTTTGCCATCCCCAAGCAGATCTTCAGGGGTGTGTTTAATAGTCCACCCAATCAATCCAGAACAGGCAAAGATGCTACCCAGGGTGAGGACCACGATCCACACGCTCCAGAATTCACTCATTGACGGTTCTCCTCACAAGTAGAAGCGCTAATCGTGGCCTCAGCAGAGCCATTCGAAAAAGGCAACCGGGATGCTTCATGGAAAGATGACTGGTGTTTATTGCTCCACGCCCATCCCACAATGCCGAGGAACAAGACAAAGAGGATGAGGGTGTAGATCTGATGAAACAACAGGAAATTCATGGCCTCACCTCGCTTTGGGCAATAACCGACCCAGGCCACCGAATTGTCCAGGGTAACCGTTGAGATAGGCAATTAGCGCATCCTCCTCGGTCCGACCGCGAACCTTGGATACTGCTGTCTCGATCTCTTTATCGGAATAAACTCTACACTTTGGACAAGTAAGAGTAATGAGGGTGTTCATCGCTTGCATTTTGGTGCTAGTTAATGTTCCGTCGAGGATATTCTTTTCCAACCACGGATAGGCGGGCATAATGGATCCGGGCGCTACCAATTGTGGATCGCGCAGGTGTTCCTGGTGCCAAAAATCGCTGTAGAGTCCACCGATTCTTGCCAGATCAGGACCCGTACGCTTGGACCCCCATAGGGCAGGATGGTCGTATACCGATTCACCGGCTACCGAGTAATAGCCATAGCGCTCGGTCTCTGTATAGAACGGACGGATCATCTGGGTGTGGCATGAGGAACACCCCTCTCTGATGTAGATATCACGACCTTCCAGGCGGAGCGCGTCGTAGGGTTGTAATCCCTGAATGGGTTCTACTGTAGATCCTAGGCCGGGGGCATCGGTGAGAAAAAATAGTGGCACGATCTCCGCCAAACCACCGATACTGATCACCAACAAAATAAGAATCGCCAACCAGCCAGCATTTTTCTCGACGACCTCGTAACTCATGACTGAACTCCTCAGTGGGCCGGGTGGTGCGGCGCATTCGCATGGCTTGGCTCGGTGGAATGAGCCGGAACTACCGAATGAGGCGAGTGAGACGAGTGTTCCGCAAGTGCCGCGTGATGCGGAGGCTCGAAATGTTCCGCGTGATGCGCGTGACCTTCTTCAGTTACTACGCTCAGATCATCCTCTGAATGGAGTAAATCACCGTCTGCGTAGTGCGGGATATAGGTAGCTGCCTGGGCGGGGATGATTTTCCAAACGTTGTAGGCCATGAGCAACATACCGATCAAATAGAGAAGACCACCCACCATACGCAAGAAGTAAAAGTAATGGATGGCCTGTACCGAATCGATAAATCTATAGGCTAAAGTGCCATCATTGTTTTCGGCCCACCACATGGTGCTCTGTAGCATTCCCGCACCACTCATGGCAATCAGGTAAATCACCACGCCGAGGGTCGCAAACCAGAAATGAACCGTAATTAGTCGAGTGCTGTACATCTGCTCGCGATCAAAGAGGCTAGGCAACAGGGCATAGAGCGTACCGATAGAGAGGAAACCGATCCAACCAAGCCCACCTGAATGGGCATGGCCCACGGTCCAATCGGTGTAGTGGGTAAAGGCGTTGACCGTCTTGGTCGCCATAAATGGGCCTTCAAGGCTCGATAAACCGTAAAAAAATAACGCCACCACGATAAACCGTAAAACAGGGTCGGTACGTAACCTATTCCAATCACCGTCTAGGGTCATAACACCATTGGCTAGTCCTCCCCAAAACGGAACTAATAGCAGTACCGAGAAGACCATTCCCAACGATTGCGCCCAATCGGGCAATGCGCTGTAAAGCAAGTGCTGCGGCCCGGACCACATGGCGAGCGAGATGAACGCCCAGAACTGCACTACGGCGAGCCGGTAGGAATACATCGGACGGTCGGCCTGCTTGGGAAGGAAGTAATACAACGTCCCGAAGAAGGCGGCGGTTAGGAAAAAACCCACGAGATTGTGG
Source organism: Gammaproteobacteria bacterium (assembly GCA_963575655.1). Classification (NCBI taxonomy): domain Bacteria; kingdom Pseudomonadati; phylum Pseudomonadota; class Gammaproteobacteria; species Gammaproteobacteria bacterium. The sequence goes on from CAUYTY010000073.1 coordinate 2,973, forward strand.
CCGTACCACCAGGTAACCATGGCATCCACGGCGCCGGGGTATACGGAATAGGACTTCATAGGCCAGAGGCTCACTGGCAATGCGGCACTATTGACAAGATGCAGCATGGCAACAGCGAGGATGTAGGCAGCGTAGAACCAATTGGCCACATAGATGTACGGAGTTTTGCGCTGTATCAACGTGCCAAAGAACACGACGAGGTAAGCAACCCATACCAAGGTGAAGAGGATATCGATGGGCCACTCGAATTCAGCGTACTCTTTGCCACTGGTCATCCCTAGCGGGAGGGTGAGTACGGCGAGCGCCATGATGGCCTGCCAGCCCCAAAACGTAAAAGCGGCGAGCTGACTGCCAAACAATCGGGTGTGGCAGGTCCTCTGCACCACGTAGTACGAAGTTGCGAACAAAGCACTGCCCGCAAAAGCAAAAATCACAATATTAGTGTGCAGCGGACGAAGTCGACCGAAAGTCAACCAAGGGGTACCGAGGTTCAGGGCTGGGAACACCAGCTCGGAGGCAATCCACACGCCGATGGCCATGCCGACGATGCCCCACACCACCGCCATCAGGGCGAATTGGCGCACCACCGTGTAGTTATATGTAGTCTGCGTGTCCACTGAGTCTCCTCTGCGTGAAACCGGATGATGCTACCTGATTGTTTCGAGAATTTTCAGGGGCCGAAATCAACGTACCGTCAGCCCTGGGCGGTGATTCCCTAGCGTGTCGTAATTCGCTCGCCCTGTAGGAGGGATAGCGTCAACCGATGCGCGCGTCTACTAACCACTACCCCCGCGTGGCGATTCCGCTCCCGTTAGGAGTCCGAGAGGCAGTCCACGGTTGTTATCCGACCTGTCCATAGGGACATACAGTGTCGTGGCGAGATACGCCCAGGCTAAACTCCCGGCGGAGAATCCGCGCCGATTGTAACGCATAGCAGGACACGGAGGAGCTACGCGACCAATCGTTCTTCTGCGTTCTTTAGTAAAATCCCTTGTCATTAGCTACTAATCTCGGATTGTTGGGTTCCTCCTTGCCCATCAGGCCTTGCTGATGTCTAATTGGATCCTACTGAACACCACCACCAGAAAAGTACGCCTATAAAACTATGAATTCAGTAGCCATTATTGACTACGGCATGGGTAATTTACGCTCCGTATCCAAGGCCCTGGAGCACGTTGCCCCGGATGCCAAGGTATGGGTCACCAGTGTTCCTGAGCGTATTCGGGAAGCGGACCGCGTAGTGTTTCCCGGCGTTGGGGCCATTCGTGATTGCTTGCATGAACTTCGAACCCGTGAATTGATCGAAGTGGTTCGTACCTGTGCGCTGGACCGCCCATTTCTCGGCATCTGTTTGGGGATGCAGGCATTACTCGATTTCAGTGAAGAGAACGACGGCACCCCGGCTTTAGGGATTCTGCCGGGTCGAGTGCTGCGTTTTTCCGCAGACTTACGAGAAGGTGATGGTGCCCCGTTGAAGATCCCCCACATGGGTTGGAATCAAGTTCAACCAACGGCAACACATCCACTGTGGCAGGATATTCCGACGGATAGCCGATTTTATTTTGTGCATAGTTACTACGTGGCCCCGGCAGACCCAACGCTTGCTACCGCCACAACTACTTATGGTCTGCCCTTTGCGAGTGCCGTCGGGCACGCCAATCTCTTTGCAGTTCAGTTCCACCCCGAAAAAAGTCAGCGGGCCGGACTTACCCTGTTGGCCAATTTCATGGCTTGGGACGGTAGATAGCCAAAACAAAACCAACCCCAAAACATTAAAGAATTTCTCGGGTAGCTTTAAGGGAAGGTCTCTTTGATGTTTTGGGGTTGGCTTTGTTTGTTTCTCTATGATGGCTTTTAAAAATAACCCAAGTTGCCACCTATTCAAAATTCGGGATCGCACCCAATCGTCCCCCCTCAATCCCCCCGTAAACGGGGGGAGGTCTGCGGCCTACTC
>CAUYTY010000074.1 GCA_963575655.1 Gammaproteobacteria bacterium
GATACCCATGTTTGAAGAATGGCTACCGCAATATCCAGGTCTGAAACACCACCGATTATTGCTTCACCCACCCCGAATGACCACGCTGGTGAGGCGATAATTTCCGTGCGTAGTCTAACCAAGAGAAACCGGCAATTCATTTTTTCCAAAACAAAATCGAGCGATTCGTCACTCATGAGGAACGGCGCTCCCTCTTGACAGGATTTTCGATGGGGGTAATACTACTTCGTGTTCGGTTGAATTTCTTGCGTGTTCATCTGGATAAATCAATCCAGTGGTATAACCAAATAAAGACTCAATACGAGGAACTGGCATGTTCAAGAAGAAACTTTCAATAGTTGCCGCATCTATTCTGCTCACCTCCACAGCCTACGCAGGTCACTGGACCTACGAAGGAGCTGAAGGACCGGAACATTGGGGTGATATCGCCTCCGAGTTCGCTGCTTGCAGTAAGGGTAAGACTCAAACTCCAATTGACATCAAGGGCGAAGTTAAGGCCAGTATTGCTCCCATCAAGTTTAATTACGGCACAACAGCCAGCGAAATATTCAACAACGGCCACACCGTGCAGGTCACTATTGCGCCTGGCAGTTCGATCACGGTAGATGGCATTGAGTTTGGCCTAAAGCAATTACATTTTCATACCCCAAGCGAAAACTTGGTGCATGGCAAACCGTTCGCGATGGAAATGCACCTAGTCCATGCTGATAAAGACGGAAATCTGGCGGTGGTGGGTGTAATGATGGAAAAAGGAAAGGAGAATGCGGTATTAGCCCAACTCTGGAAACAGATGCCGCAAACCAAGGATGAGAAGATCCCGCTCAATGCTACGGTAAATCCATCGAGCCTATTGCCCAGCGCCCGTCACTACTATCGGTTCGATGGTTCGCTCACCACCCCCCCCTGCTCCGAAGGGGTACGCTGGCTTGTCTTGAAGGATCCGATCTCGGTTTCCGAAGATCAGGTTGAAGCATTCGCCAAGGCCGTGCATGAACACAATGCACGCCCCATACAACCGGTGGGTGCGCGTGTAATTGTTACCGATTAAAGGAATGAGTTCTGAATAGGACTATTTAATCCAAGTTGCTGCCTAACAAACTCCTGGGGCGTCATTCTGGCAGAAATTTCCATAATGATGGATGGGTGGCAACTTGGGTTATCTGATGTCTGGCCAGAAACCCCGGTTTTATATTCTGCAATCCGGAATGTTCCAGCATAAAGTTGCGCAAAAATGAAAAACCCGCATAGGATGCGGTGAGGAGCGAACCGCATCATTCGTGATACCTAAACTGTAACGAATCTGATTCTCTTCGCAACGTCGGCAGATCGAAGAGAAAATATTCCCAGCCCACCTTCCTTTTCACCGTGAATTTTGCGCAACGCCGTAAAAATCACCTCCCGCCAATTGGTCTCATTCCAGCTTCCGCGCCGGTATTCGACGCACTACGTATTAGACATTATCGAAAACCCAAAACCTCACCCCCCGCCCCCCTCTCCTTAACAGGAGAGGGGGAGATTTTTTGCCTGTTCCGTCCAGGAGTTAAGCATAACAACGGAATAATTCTCCCCCTCTCCTGTTAAGGAGAGGGGGTTGGGGGGTGAGGTTTCCGATAATGTCTATTGCCTGGATTGAGCGTATCGCCCTGAAATGATTATCGACGGTGGGAAATGACGTACATGATGCGATTCATTCTTCACCGCATCCTTGTATCTTGTCCTCCGTGGTGGTTAGCTCCCATCACACAAGGCGAAGGAAGTCTGACCGCATCCTTAAGGCCTGGACCTTGCCCTGTAGCTCAGACCCTTTGCCTCACTTTCACGCCAGTCCAGACACTGTACGGTATCCAAGGGCATTGGACCCTGTATCTACAAGGCAAGTAAGCGTAACGGGTATTTGTTGTTATTTCTTTTTGTTTTTTAACTGGAGGATTCAACCTTGAAGTGCAACGGGTGAATTAGTACCACGTTCTCCAGATATTCTTTCGAATCTTCGGTGATGATAAAGTCACCCGCATACCGAATCGAGTTTGTCTTATACCGTCGCTTCTCCTGTGTCTGGATCCCGGTAACTTCTAGCGAAATGACGACCTAGCGGGTCATAGGTAGCAATTCTGGTTATTTAGCGATTCGCTATTTGGGTAGAACCTCGATGACACGTAAATGCAAACGCCCGCTGGCAAGACGAGCCTCTACCATATCGCCAGGATTGGTCTCGGTCGCGTGGTGCAATATCGTTCCGGTGGGTAGATCGGTAACAATGGCGTAACCCCGAGCAAGGGTGGCAAGTGGGCCAACCGCGTGCAATGTCGCTACGGCGGTACCGAAACGCTGGTGATATACCTCCATGCGACGTAACACCGCCCCTTGCAGGCGTAGGGCGAGTTGTTCGCGGCGGCCCTGGAGACGTTGGATACGGTGCGTCGGGGTATGTTGGATGAGACGTGCGATCAAACTACGTAGGCGGGTAACGTGATGCTGGAGTGAGGACCGAACGGCACGATGAAGGCGACCCTCAAGGTCATCCAGACGTTGAGCGGCCTGTTGCAGGCGTCGCCCTGGGGGTTGTAGGCGTCGTTCGAGGTGGTTAAGAGCCAAACGTTGGCGGGCAATCCGTCCACGGGCGAGGGTGATCAGGCGTTGGAGATACTGGTTAAAGCCACGACGCCACACTCCTTGGTCGGGAGAAAGGTGTTCCGCACCCGCCGAGGGGGTAGGTGCGCGATAGTCGGCCACATAATCGGCGATGGTAATATCGATCTCGTGGCCCACCGCGCTTACCACCGGGATCGGACAGGCCGCGATGGCGCGCGCTACCACTTCGGTGTTGAATGCCTGGAGATCCTCTAGCGAGCCACCACCCCGCGTCAGCAGCAGCACGTCACACTCCTGCCGCGCGCCAGCCAGCGCCAGGGCCGCCGCAATCCGAGGCGGTGCATCGGTTCCTTGGACCGGCACTGGGTAGATAATCACCGGGATAGCCGAGAAACGGCGATGCAGAACAGTGAGCACATCACGAATAGCCGCACTAGTCGGAGAGGTAACGACCCCAATACACTGGGGAAGACTAGGAACCGATCGTTTCCGGGCATTATCAAATAGGCCCTCAGCAGCCAGTCGGCGCTTGAGTTCTTCGAAAGCCCGCAGCAGTGCGCCAACTCCAGAGAGTTCCAGATGTTCGCCCACCAATTGAAACTCACCGCGACTTTCGTAGAGTCCTACCTGAATACGCAATAGAACCCTCATGCCATCATGGGGAATAAATCCTACGAAACGATTTCGATTGCGAAACATGGCGCAACGCACCGTCGCCGTAGCATCTTTCAGAGTAAAGTACCAGTGCCCAGAGGTCGGACGAGAAAATCCCGAGACCTCGCCCTCAACCCATAATAAAGGAAACTTTCCCTCTAATAACTCACGCACCTCACGATTGAGTCGAGAGACGCTGTAAATGTCGCGATCAGGAGGATAAATAGAGGCTGGCCCCATACAGAAAGATATCCTGTGGTTCTTAGAAGAGGAAATACCTGGTTACGCAATGCGTGTATAACTCCCTGTGCAGTAGTTTCGTTTCCCGTGTCGCGATTTAGCAACCCAAATTACTAACTAAATCAGATCCAGAAAAACCCTAACCGTCTACCCATTACGAACATTATTCCATGCCCTGGCTCCAACTTACCATTGATATTGACCCCGCCCATGCCCCTGAGGTGGAATCCCTACTAGAGGACGCGGGGGCGCTCGCCGTCTCGCTGGCCGATGCCGCTGATGACCCTCTCTACGAACCGCCACTCGGGACATCGCCTTTGTGGTCCCACACACGAATCATCGGACTGTTCGAAACCTCAGCGGCCCCAGCAGTAATAGTCGCTCAGGTCGCGCAGGAATTGGGTCAGGAACCCGTCTGGCAGGTGCAGTGGGTCGCAGACCAAGACTGGGAACGGGCTTGGTTGGAAGATTTTCATCCCTTGTCTTGCGGTACACGGCTGTGGGTCTGTCCTAGTGGATGGCCGGTACCACATCCTGACGCGGTTATCCTGTGGTTAGACCCTGGACTGGCCTTCGGTACCGGCACCCATCCCACCACTGCCTTGTGTCTGGAATGGCTCGACGCATCACTCCAGAGCGGCGCTACGGTCGTGGATTACGGTTGTGGTTCGGGGATTCTCGGGCTTGCGGCGCTACGCCTCGGGGCGGCGCGAGCCTGGGCGGTAGATAATGACCCTCAAGCATTATTAGCCACCATCGACAATGCCGCCAAAAACGACATTACCATTCAAACAACGCTCTCCCTAGCGATTACTCCGATACCAGAAATCAGCATTGCCTTTCCCTTGAAAGAATCGGATGCGCTCCTTTGGGTAGGTCCCCCCGAACATCTACCACAGGTTAAGGCCGATCTACTGCTTGCCAATATTCTCGCCCGTCCCCTCATCGAGTTAGCCCCGCGTCTGGAAACTTTGGTGCGACCGGGTGGGAATATCGTTCTATCGGGAATTCTGGCAGACCAAGAGCAATCGATAATTGCGGCCTACCAACCTTGGTTTGATTTCCACCCTACCATTATACGCGAGGGTTGGATATGTCTTACAGGGATCCATCGTTAAGTAATAGGTGTAAAGGCGACCACAATCAAATAGCTTGAGGGATTTGTCAGCGGGGTTTTGTATTGCGGATCGCGGGGTCAGTTAAGGGCATGGGGGTAACTATTCCAAAGGGTGGAGCAGTTGCCCCTCGTTACTTCGCTGGCGGTCAGTGGATGGTGTTCCAGACCTGGATGGATTATCTCAATCAAGGCGAGGTTGAGAGACGTGGTGGTGTTCCAGACCTGGATATGGCCAGTAATGTTCCATAATTTAGATATTTT
>CAUYTY010000075.1 GCA_963575655.1 Gammaproteobacteria bacterium
ATGATTTATATTGACTGTGGTGGGTGATGAGGAGGTTTCCGATAAGGTCTAATATAGAAAAGGCGATTTTCGCCAATGCACACCCACGACGCACTGTCAATGCGTAACTTCTATTTACCTAAACCATCATCTAAAAACTGATGGTGAGGGTTTAAGTTGTTGATGGTGATGAGTGTGAGGGGTGCCAGCTACTTTTTCCGGATTTTTCCGGTCCGCCCTCCTCCTGTGTACACCTCCCGGCAGCCATCAACGGCCCGCTGGATGGTGCTTTGGCCGTAGGTTCGGCCATCGGCGTGGTGCTTAACGTCCCACTTATCCCGCATCAATCCCGACTGGCGAAATAGGCGGTCCATCCGATCAGCGTCCTTGCCGGTCCAGAACGCCAGTGTGCCGCACAGCGCCAGGTCGGCCCCGCTGGGGTCCTTGCCATGGTTGCCAGCCCATAGGGCCTCGAAGGCTGCCCCTTGCTTGCTGGCCCGGATTTTGGCGAGGAGGGCGGCATCGTCCAGAAAGACGGGAGACACAGGAGAGGAGGGAGAAGAGGCAGCGCCGGTACTGGACGCTGCCATCTCCCCTCCTGTGTGATTCGCCTTTTCTGCGAAGTTCTGCCCGTGCAACCAGTCCAGCGCTTCTTGGGCCTCGATAACACTAGGGCTGGCACCAGGCAAGACGCGCCCGGTAACCGTCAGGTATCGGGGGGAAAGTACGGCATACAATTCAATGTTTTTATTCTTGGTCCCCTTGCCGCAACGATGGGGTTGGCCGAAAACAAATATTCGAAACCCCTCACCACCTGGGGAGCGTTCCACATAGTGGCCGCTGAAGTGTTTCAATATTTCCTCTGCCCATTCAGAAATAACGCCAGTTTCTTGATTTAGGCAGTGGTCCAGGTCAATACCCGTAAGTCCATCACCCTGATTAAAGGCAAAGCCAATACCGGAATATCCGCCCCGCTTATAGATAGCAAGGGCGGATTCGTAGGTAGTCCAGGTAGAAGGGTCGTTGGTCTTTCCCTTACGACCGGTAGCAACGTCATAAGGTGGTTTAGTCCATTTACCGTGACCACCCTTGTCTTGACGTAATTCGTATTTCCAGACCACCCACTGGGGGCGGTCGCGTAGCGCTTGGGGGATGTTATCGGGAATTACCGATAGGGGGATAGGCTTGTTTGGAATGGAAGAGTCAGTCATTGAGGTAGCATCCTCTTGTTGTATTCCATCTGCATGAGGTTGACGGCCTCACAACTGGCTTGCGTCATCCTCTTTGCCAGTGCCGCAACTTCGGCGATGCTTTCGGGTCCCGCGTTCTCCTGGGCTGCAATCAGGTCACACAATGCTTTAGTAATACTAAACGTGGCATCTAGGAAATCATCAAATGACGGTTCATGGCCAAATAGGGTACTAAAAGTTACCCGTATCAATTCATCCTGGGATTGGGGAAAGATGAAGGGGGTAGCGCTCATTGCTCCATCTCCTTATCCATGGCCTGGTCGATAGGCTTCAAAAGCGTTTCGTTAATCCATGCACTCAACCCCTGGATTGCTTCAAGAATCCCACCAAGGTAGTAATCATTAGCGCACCATTCAGGGCATCCTTCTGATGCTCGTTCAGAAAGTATTTTTGCGCCGATATCGGTAAGGGCATAGATTGCCTGTGCCGATTTATTGGCGTCTTCCAGGTAACTCTTGATGAGTTTCGGGGAGATGGACGGGAGAGAAACGGGCAAAACAGAGACGTTGGACGCGGTAGCGCCCTGAGAGGGATTAATCATGGGTGTGTGGTTCCGCTTTGAGTTAGGAAGGCCACCTGATCCGTTGCCAAACGGATGAAAGGCGGCAGTGAACTACGCGGGGTTGGCAAACCGGCAAAGCGGGACCGGCAGACCTTTCGGTCTCCCCGCGCAGTCACCACCATAACGGGTAAATGCGGACACAAAAAAAGCGCCGCATCACAATCGATTGGCGCTTGTGCGCCGCTTTGCTCCCGGTTGCCACGCCGAGGCCGCCCATGTGGAGCGACGTGAAAAGGATACGCACATAGGGGAGAGAAGGTCAAGGGGCGCGAGTTCCATTGACGCCACTAATAAACGCATATACAATTATTATCATGAATACTAAATACACTTGGCAAGAAAGCAAACGGCAGGCAAACATTGCCAAGCACAAGCTTGATTTCAGCGACAAGGATTGGGTCCTTGAAAGCCCCTATCGCATGGATATCGACAGTGAGCGCAACGGAGAGCGTCGCCAACAATCCTTTGCCTATGTATTTGACTTGCTGATGGTGTTGACCGTGGTCTATCTTCCTGGCGACACACCGCACATCATCAGTTTTCGTCCTGCAAAGCGCAAAGAAAAAGGTTCCCACCATGAATGGCTCGCCAATGACTACGATGACGCTTGATGAAATGCGCGCTACTCGTGAGCGCGGAGAATCAAAAACCGACCTGGCATTTCTACGCAAAAACAAACTAGACGACATCGAACCCGAGGATGACGAGGACTCCCCAGACGCCACGGAACTCATGGTTGCGGCTATAGCCAGACGCCGCGCCGGTCGCCCGGCTGGAAGCGGAAATAAGGAACAGGTCGCCATCCGCATTGATAAGGACGTGCTGGAAATCTTTCGAGCGGCAGGTCCGGGTTGGCAAACCCGGATGAACGCGGCATTGCGGGAATGGCTACAAACCCATTCCCTAGCGTAGCCGTAGGTGTGCAGGGTGGAAGTTCGGCTTGTCTGAAGGTTAGCTGCGCGGACTCCGTGAAATGAATTGGGAATCTACAGGGGAGAGGGCAAAGGAGCGGTCATGGTGATGACTCCCCCTTTGATACTGGGAACGTGTTCAACACCCGAGTTCTTCCGCCACTCGATAACAAAGAGGCTCAATGTTTCTTTGCGCTGGGAATACTCAACGCCACGACCGATAAGGATGGCATTACGCTCCTCCAGTTTCGCCAGAAGAGTCAGATCAAGTGATGATAGGGTTTCTCGGTCTACTTCTCTGAATTCTCCAGTTATCAACCACCCAATTAGTCGGGCTTCGTTACTGTAGTGGTGGGATGCGGTTTCCTTGCTCGCGCACTTGTGAGTCTCCCGCAATATGTCACACATCACCTTGAAGCTACTGGTAGCTTCGTGGCGTATGCGTTTCCAATCGTAGTGAGGATGGGTACCGCGAAGCAGGCCATCAATTTGCTCGTCACACCAGATAGCAAAATCAATATCAAGCCAGCGGGCGAACAAAACGCCAAGTTTTGGATGGAGCCAAGTTCCACCATTCCGGGATTTTCCCGGAATGGTTCGGGTGTCCCCGCCTCGCCTAGTTTTTGAATACGGGATTTTTCCGTATTTGCGATCAAGAGCTGCCAAATATTCACGGGTGGATGGGAGGCGTAACCATTCAAAGGGTTCCTTCCCAAACCTTGCCGCTACCTCGGTTGCATTGAACCAACCATCTTCCGTGAAGCTCACGGAAATATCATCGCAGGTTGCTTTCACCAGGCCAGGCGCATCACGCCGCCTTCCTTTCTCGGCACCTGGCTGCATGGCGCAAGATTCCGCCTCGACCTCTGCGGGAAAGGCGGCAGCGGACAAAAAAGTTTTCACAGGAGGAGAGGACAAGAAGGCGGTCATTGGATGATCCTCTCAATAGGGAGGATATTGGCCGCCTCATTCAAGACCCGCTGTAACAAAAATGCGCCATCGTGTAATTCTTTCGCAATCAGCGCCCAACCATCGGCGATATCTCCCGAAAGGTTGAATCGGTCCTTTTCGTCTTCATCGAACGCACGCATCACAATCAATTCCAGGCTATTGATGACCTGGCCGGCATCATTTAACGCCTTACGGTGCATTTCAACAAAGGCGGCTTGTTCCTCCAAGGGGTGCAGAGTCTCTTGGAGTATCGCTATGCGCCGCTCGATAGATGCCAATTGCAGTTCCTTATGGCTGATTGCGTCCTGGTGTTTCTTCAAGTCTTGCGTGACCCGCTCGGCTACTTGTGTTTTTCCTACGGGTTATTTTTGATCGCTTTCAAGGATACGAATTTGTTGCATAAGATATTCACGACAGGTGGGAGATTCTTCATCCTCAATTTGGTCTATATTGTTTACCTCCCCACCTAGTCCATTCCTATGTAGGCGACCATAAGCGGCTGGCCAGTCAATCGGCTTTCTTGCCGATTGACTGGTGGATATCCATTCATTAATTAATTCCCTAAGTTCTTCTTTATGCTCCTTGGTAATGGAATTCTTTACTTACACTCTTTCCGGCGGGTCCTTTTGGTGAGTTACATTAAGCTTACCTACGGTCGCGGTTGCTTTTCGCGCAGTAATGCTCGCGTTTTTTGTGTTTACTTCGACATGATTCTTCTGTTCATCTGGAGAACGGTAATTAGAGATGATTAACTACTTTTTTAGTCATCGCGCCTCCTTATCTATCATATTGAATTCGGAAGTATTTGTAACTGTAAGTCCAGTCTGGGTACGGAAATTATTGAATTATCGGTAAGCTTTGCGTCGCCCCAATCCCTCGGCGATAAACACCTGCACCAAGCTATTTAGGCTTACACCTTCTTGTCTGGCTCGTAGGGTAAGCTGAGCGTGGAGAGTTCTTGGCAGCCTAGTGACAAACTTGCCTGACGCTACTCCGCCACTGTTTGGTAGTGGTACAGGAAAGCCTTTTTCCGTAAGCGCGGAAATTGTCGCGGCCAACACTTCCCGCCCATTGGATAGGGCCTCTTCAACGGTTTCACCGTCAGAAATACACTCAGAAAAATCTTGGGTGGTGTTTCAGACCTGGATATTGCGGTAGCCATTCTTCAAACATGGGTAT
>CAUYTY010000076.1 GCA_963575655.1 Gammaproteobacteria bacterium
GCCTCTTGCGAGAAATCGAGCGAGCTACCGGTAAACAAGAAATAGCCCCCACCCCTTTGCTCCCCCCCGAGCAGCCACCCACTGAAGTCCCCTTACCCCAGAAAATTGGACAAACCGTATTCGTGGCTTCGTTTCGGATCAAGGCCGTGCGTTTTTCTGAGGATGAACTGCGTAGCGTACTCAAGGATTATGTAGGTCGGCTAGAGACGTTAGCTGAACTGCAAGAGGCTACGCGCAAGATCAGCGATTATTACCGTCAACACGATTATCTAGCCCATGCCTATCTTCCGCCGCAAACCGTACATGACGGTGTGGTCGAGATCGTGGTGATCGAAGGTCGGTTGGGGCAAGTCATAATCGATCAATCAAGCACCACGCGATTAGACCATGCGCTTGCTACGGGTTTGGTTCGATTCCGTTCTGAATCGGATCGATGGTTACGTCCCGCCAAAGTGGGCGAGGCGATGATGATACTTAACGAGCTACCGGGCGTTCGGGCTACCAATACGCTAACGCCGGGTTCTGTCGAAGGTGAAAGTGTCGCTATTTTGAAGATCGAGGATGGTCCATTGCTTAACGGCAGTGTCACTATTGATAACGGAGGATCCAATTCCACTGGCGTCGGGCGAGCACTGACTTCGGTGGCAATAGAAGACCCTTTTGGTCATGGTGAGCAGTTTTCGGTAGTAGGACTCAAATCTTCGGGGAGCACCTATGCAAGATTGGGAACAACCATGCCGTTAGGCGTTTCTGGCCTGACTCTTGGGATCAATAGTTCAGCTCTGGGGTATAGAGTTGGAGGGGCATTTGCGTCGCTTGACTTGACCGGTTCTGCTTGGACCATCGGTTTGACTGCTACCTACCCGATAAAGCGCAGCTCCAATTTCTCGTCTACCGCTAGCGCAAGCTTTGATCATAAACGAATGGTAAACTGGGGAAGTGGCGTGGTGCTTGATGACCGACGCATCGAAGTTTGTACCTTTGGTTTGTCTGCAATGATCAAAGATGGTTGGATGGGAGGCGGTACCAATCGTTTGGGAGCTACAACGACTATGGGCTGGGTGGATCTTACTAACCAACCCAAAAGCTACTCTGATGATCAGGCGACGGCACGGACTAATGGCGCATTTGGGAAACTGGTGTTGACCGCAACGCATGAACAATTATTAGTGGATAAAGTAACATTGACAGCTACCCTTCAAACACAAATGGCGTATCCCAATCTGGATAGTTCTGAGAAATTCTCATTGGGGGGGCAAAACGGGATTCGTGCCTATCCGACCAGTGAGGCAAGTGGGGATGATGGCTGGATGAGTACGCTGGAAGTGAGTTGGGATGCTATGGATAAGCTCAGATTACTGGGATTTTACGATATCGGTCGAGTTCGCCAATATAATCGTCCTTGGACTGGGTGGCAGCCGGTGCGCAACCAACCCAACGATTATGTACTCCAGGGAATAGGAGTGGGAATGGTTTGGTCACAGCTTGCTAAGCTACAAATTAAAGGGGTGTTGGGACATACCGTTGGCAGTAATGCCGGTCACGATATTTCTGGTAATGATAGTGATGGAACACGCGACGAATTGAGGGGTTGGATTCAAGCGGTCGTTAACTTCTAAATACTCGATGTTCGGATACTTGTTTTGTTCTGTTCAACTGTGTGCTTCTTTTGTCAATCACGTAAGTGCTACTGGAGTCAACCGATTCGTAGAACTTGCAATGAAGAAATCACAACAGTATCCCAGGCAAAGAAACCGTGCGGAGTCAAATGTACCGGTATCCTCTGAACGCGTACCGGCGTTTGTCGCGCTCGTAGGGATACTCTTGACCTTGCTGGCTATGCCCGTAGTGGCTGGTCCTGCCGTTGGTGCTCTGCCGCAGGGCGGTGTGGTCGTGGCCGGAATGGTCGAGACTCGCCAGACGGGTAATCGCATGGACATTGACCAGTCAAGTCAGCGTGCGGTGATTGATTGGCAGAAATTTGATATCGGTAGTCAGGCCCAGGTTAGTTTTAATCAACCCAATCGGGACTCCGTGACACTAAACCGCGTAGTAACCCAAAGCCCATCCGAGATCATGGGTAAACTTGATGCCAATGGTCAGGTGTTTGTGATCAATCCATCGGGCATCGTTTTTGGGAAAGGGGCGCAAGTTAACGTTGGTGGTATTACCGCCTCAACCATGGATATCAAGAATGATGATTTTATGGCGGAAAAAAATCGATTCCATCGTAATGGCTCGACGGCATCAGTAGTCAATCGGGGTAAGATTACGGCAACGGACGGTGGCTATATCGCCTTGCTGGCGCCCGAATTACGTAACGAGGGCGTAATTGTGGCTCAGATGGGTACGGTGGTGTTAGCAGCTGGCGAAGTAGTGACCTTGGATATCGGTGAACGAGTATCGGTACAGGTCAAACCGGCAACGGTTCGGACGCTTATCGAAAATAAGGCGATGATCAAAGCTCAAGGAGGGAGGGTTTTGTTGACCGCCAAGGCTGTTGATACGTTACTTGCTGGCGCCATTAATCTTGGCGGAAATATTGAGGCTGGTGCAATTACTACCCGAGGGGGTGAGGTAGTATTGGAAGCCAGCGACTCGGTGAATGTAACTGGTTCGATTAATGTTCAGGGTAAAACTGGCGGGGCGGTGACTGCCACCGGTAAGCAGATTACTTTGGCTAGTGCTCGTATTGATGCAACCGGCACCAAAGGTGGCGGTTCGATCAAAGTCGGTGATTGGAATACAAATCGCGTAAAAGTGGACCGACACTCGATCCTCAATGCCTCTGCCAAGGATACAGGAAAAGGGGGAACCATCACTGTTATTGGAAGGTCTAATAGCTTTAAGGGTACAGCGAAGGCTCGTGGTGGCAAGAAAAAGGGGGATGGTGGCTTCATTGAGACATCGGGACATACCTTAAAGATCGGTGGTGCGAAACTCAACGCTGGAGCGAACAAGGGTAAGACGGGGACTTGGTTGCTCGACCCGTCGGACATCACCATTTACCAAGCTGATGCCGATACGATTTCCGATGCTCTCTCTAGCACAGATGTGATCGTTGGAACAGCTTCCGGATCGGGCGGCAGTGGTGATATTACATTCGACTATGACACTAGCGTTCTGAAAAGTGCAGGGGCAGCCCATACACTTACACTTCAGGCTGACCGTGACATTGTCATCAATTCTGGTGTAACCATCGGTGATACTGCGGATGGGTTACATCCTCTTTCGGTCCACTTACAGGCGCAGGGTTCAATCCAATTCCTCGATAATACAGATACTCTGATCAATACAGTAAACATTCACGGTAATCTTTATGGGGGAGGGCTTGGTTGTAGCGGGTTGCCTGATGCGAATTGTCACGCCACGGGCAGTCGAACCTGGCAACAAGGTGTGTATATAGGAAAATATGTTGGACTGAATACTAATTCTTCTGGAGACATTAACTTTTCAGGGTACGCATGGGATGGCACGGGAATTGGTGCGCTTGGTTACCACGGAGAGTATGTAAACATGCCCTTAGGGATTATCGTTGCTTCCTATGCCTCGCTCAGCGGAAAGAATATTACTTTATACGGGCACGCACCGAATAGTGCTAATAGTGCAGTACAGATAAATTTTGGCGCCAGTGACACCTCTGCTTCAGATACTACGTTAACCGCGGCTGTCAAATTGACGATTGTTGGAGATGCTAGTAGTGCGAGCCATACTGGTGTTGCGCTCAATGGATGTACCCTAACTGCTCCCCGCATCGACATAATGGGTACTGGCGCTACTTCTGGGACGAGGATCGATTTTGGTGCGTTCTGGGGCGATTTCTTGTTCAACTCGTCGGCTACGACCCTAACGGGGAGTAACATCACGTTCAATGCCAAGTTGACTGCCAGTGGTGCCGTTCTTGCCCAATCTAGCGGTGATCTGACCCTGGCCCCTGGCAGTATTATCGAGGCAACGACAACGACAACGGATGCTGTAACTCTTGTCACTGCGGGTAAATTTACTAATAGTGGCGCCATCAACTTGACGGGTAATAGTGGTATGCCACGTTGGCGTATCTACAGCGTCGACATTGCCAATGATAACCGTGGTGCTCTTTCCGGGAGTTTCAATCGTTATGGTTGTACCTATGGCGGTATTTGTCCCTCTGGGGTTGTTATTCCCGATACCGGAAATGGCTTCATTTATAGCACCCGACCAACACTCTTGGTTGATGCCTCTGGTAACGTCGGCAGTACCTATGGTAGTGCGCCTAATCTAAGTAATGTCAATTTTTCTTACCGAGGTTTTGTCGGTGGCGATAGTGATGCTGGTGTAGGTAATATGAGTGCAACTACCACGGCTACTTCTTTGACTGGAGTAGGTACTGCGGCCATTACCGCTAATCTTTCAGGGGCGTCTAGTAGTTTTGGTTATCAGCTCGCGACGGGTACCAGTAGTACGCTCACCATTTTTCCCGCTCCACTCACCATTACCGCCAGCGATGTGGCCAAGAGTTATGGTCAAACGTTGGCGTTAACGGCTTTTACCAGTAGTGCCCTTCAAAATGGTGAGACCCTTAGTGGTGTGACCCTGACCAGTACTGGAACTGCTGCCACGGCCAGCGTTCTAGGAGGTCCCTATCCCATTGTCCCAAGTAATGCTGCCGGGGGCGGTACTTTCAATCCGGGCAATTACGATATTAATTACGTCAATGGCAATCTGACGATCACTCCTGCCTCACTCACCATTACCGCCAGCGATGTGGCCAAGAGTTATGGTCAAACGTTGGCGTT